>NZ_SRRZ01000140.1 GCF_013179805.1 Microcoleus asticus IPMA8
CCAAAACCGGCAACATTATTATTGACTTGGCAATTTTCTAAAGTTAAAGTGCTGCTACTTCCTGTTTGAATGCCACCACCGGCGCTAGTTGTCTGATTATTTGGGTCAGTACCAGAAACTTTGCCGTTGGCAACAATCAAGTTTTTTAGAGTAACATTGGTTGAAGCTTCAGTGAGGATTACCCGCGAAGCACTGTTGCCGCTGACGGTTAAATTGGCTGCACCAACTGCATCAATTGTCAAGTTTTTGTTGATGACAAGTTGACCGGAAGTGAGAGTAATTGTTTGGCTGGCAAGAGTGGAGGCAAATTGAATGGTATCGCCGGCCGCTGCGGAGGCGATTGCATCTCTCAATGAACCGGACCCGCTATCCTTATTGTTGGTAACGGTAATAGTCTTTAAAGTCCCTTGATAATCCGCCATTGCCTCTGGAGTCAAGGCTAGCGGTGCTTCAATATCACCATTGGCAAACTCCAAATTCCAGTTACCGCCGCGGCCAGTGCGATCGCTAGATGCCGCAATATCAGCCCCGGTTAACTCGCCCAGGCGATCGACAAAATCGCTTCCCGATCCCGCAGCAACATCGCAACCGTAAAGCACAATATCAGCTTGGTCGCTCAGGGCATTTCGCCACTCTTGCAACTGGCTTTCATATTGCGGCAAATTATCCGAATTCAACGTCGCAGAACCTAGCTGCAAGCTGCCAGAATTGCCGTGAGAAAAAATGTGAACTTGGTCTACAGTTCCTCCCGCAGCAGAAATTGTTTGCAGTTTCGCAGTAATTTGCTCGACTCCGTTGCCATTTTTATCGAAAATGATAATCTCTGCGCCCGGAAGCACGCCACCCGCAAGAGTTTGATAGTCATCTAACTCGGAATCAATGAAGATAATAGATTTAGAACGAGAATTGCGGATCGCAGATTGTGAATCAATACTGGCAAAAGTTGAGTTCATTTCGCATACCCTATGAGAATGTTTGCTATTTGCTGGTAGATTCACCTTGAAAGCAGAAGGCTAGAGATGCAGTAGGCAGAAGGCAGAAGGCAGAATTAAAACCTCAATTATAAATCTTGGAGATGAAATTATAGGGAAAAATTTTATTTTTCTCCCTGGCTTAAATCCGAGACTTGTATCCATAATTACAGCGTATCCCAACTTGATGAAGCACTAGGGAAACGGCACTGCCGTTTCCCTAGGGGAATCAATCGATAGGCGGGTGTACTTCATAAAGCTGCAATCTGCTGTAGGTTTTGCTGTGTAAGGATTGCGAGTTTTCTAGGCATTAACCGCAGAGGATGTAATGTAAATATCCCTGGACGTAGAACCTCTATATCGCAGGTTTGGAATGCGCACCTTACCGATATAATTAGCGCATCATACCATTTTCAAGCCTTAGTCCTGGTAAATTATGAAAACATATCTGCGGTTCCGAATTCCTGAGAATTGCTCTAGCTAGTACCTCATACATTTGCCTTACTGAAAACCAGGAAAGCCGCATCAAAGCTTGGCCAATTTAGCTTGTTTCCCCATCGCAAAAAATTCAAAACAATCCGAAATTTAGTTATTGAGAAAGCTTGCTTTATTCGGGTGGTGCTTATAGCGCACCTACCCGAAGTTGCGCTGGTAGTAAGGTGCTTATGGATCACCCTACCACAGGCAGTTAGATTGTTACCTGAGTGAAATCGCTAGCGGTGAGAATACCGGGCGTAACACCGTTAAGCTTCGCTAACAATTGATTGGTGTCCGTCACGCTAATCAAAGTCTGATTATTGCTAGAAGTGATGCTGAGTTGATTGAAACTCAAACCAGAATTCAACCCAATTAAATCCTCACCCTTGTGGAAATCGGTAATGATGTCGCTACCCAAACTTTGATTTAGGAAAAATACATCATTTCCCGAACCGCCAGTCAAAGTATCATCCCCAACATCGCCGGAAAGGAAATCGCTACCAGCACCGCCGCTGAGAATATCATTGCCTTTGCCACCGTACATAGTATCGTTACCGATGTCGCCGCAGAGCACATCGTTTTCATTGCCACCTAACAGCAAGTCGTTGCCCTCACCGCCATCGAGACTGTCGTTTTCTTTGCCGCCGTAAAGCGTGTCATTTCCCAGTTGACCGAAAATTAGGTCTGCACCTTCATTGCCAAACGCAATATCGTTGCCGTTTCCAGAATTAATGGTGTCATTTCCTAAGTTGCCTAAAATGTAGTCGTCGCCATCTTCGCCCAGCAAGATATCGTCATCTTTGCCACCAAAAATGGTGTCGCTGCCAAGGCCGCCGGCAACAGTATCTTTGCCGATATCTCCCCTCAAAAAGTCCTCGCCATCTCCGCCAACAACAGTGTCATTATCTTTGCCGCCGTAGATGGTATCGTTGCCAGCGCCACCAGAGATGAAATCGCTGCCTTCATTGCCGAAAAGCGAGTCGTTATCTGCACCGCCGTCAATGTTGTCATTGCCGCCCATGCCGTAAAGAGTGTCGTTACCAGCAAGCCCGTTAATTGACTCGTTGATGCCGCCGCCCATGATGAAATCGGAACCTTCAGCGCCGTTGAGAGTTTGTTGGACGGGGTTCGCGGTGATGGCAGCAACGTCGAGTTGCGGGGCGTTGAGGTCATCCAGCAGGCAAGCATCCGAGGCCGGAGTAGGAGTGGGCGCGGGCGTCGGAGTGGGCGCCGGTGGTGTCGGAGTAGGAGTGGGCGCGGGCGTCGGAGTAGGTGTCGGAGTAGGTGTCGGAGTTGGCACCGGGACGACACTACCTCCCAATTCAAAAGATCCGCTGTCGACGATCGCACCTGGAATGGTGTCGCCATCTTGAGGGCGAGTCACGCCGCGCTGATCCGTAGCGGGTGCGCCGGTAGCAATCCCTTTATCAATTGCCGGACTTCCTGTCAGCAGGGGTCTGACTAAAGCGCCGTTGATGTTTTGCAAAGGGCCGAGTAAAGGGTCTGCGATCGTCACACTTGTCGTCACCTTGGTATCGGTGTTAATCACCGGCCACTGAAAATTCCCTCCTTGATCGCTATATTGGGCCGTGGTGTGTTGCTGAATGCCCCAAGGGTTTCCTCCGTTGCCCGCTGTATTGTTGGAAAAAATCGTGTTTTTGAGGGTGACATTATTGGCATCGGCGAAGATACCTCCACCAACCCAGCCGGCGTAATTATCGGCGATCGTCGTGTTAACAATAGTTGTGGGTGCACCAAGAGTCATTGCACCGCCGAGTTTGTCGTAGCCATCAGCCACAGTAGTAGGAACTGAGTTGCCAGAAAACGTACTGTTAGTAATCGTAGTAGGGGCATTTCGCATCCACAGACCGCCACCTTGATTGCCGGCTTTGTTGCCCGCAAAGGTGGTGTTGGCAATGGTCAATCCCTGGTTGGTGCTGTCGCTCAAAATCGTTACCCCACCACCGTTTCCAGCATTTCCACCGTTGGGTAGCGCCATAACTTCGTTATTTTGGAAGGTGGTGTTTTCCAAAATTACATTGTCCTGGCTACCGGTGAACAGATAAGCTGCTCCGCCTTCGCCTCGCCCTTTGTTGTCTTGAAATACGCTTTTGGTAATTTTAATTGTGCCGGAAGGCTCGTCAGTAGAACTGGCTCTGTCTGTGTAAATTGCGCCGCCGAAACCCCTTAAAAAAGAATTGCCGTTGGGATCGTTTGGGGCGAACTGGCCTGCGGTGGTGTCGTTGCCGATGAATCGCGAGTTTTCAACTGTTAACTTGCCGTTGAGGCTATTAATTGCGCCGCCGTTAATTCCTAAGTTGTTGGTGAAGTCGCTGTTAACAACGGTGAGGTTTTTATTACTTGCAAACGCAATACCGCCAGCGCCACGTTCATCGTTGGTTGCAGTGGCTTTATTTCCGGTGAATTTACTGTCGGTAACAGTCAGGGTGTTGTTCCAGCCGCTGAAGATTGCACCGCCACCTTTATCAGCAACGTTGTTGGTAAACTGAACTTTTTCTACGGTCATCGTTACTTCGTCAGTTGTACCGATCGCACCCCCGTTATCAGCCGTTTTGCCGTTAGTAATAATGAGGTTTTTGACTGCAAAATTGGTAGCAGTCGCAACGTTGGCATTGACAAAAAAGGCGCGGGATGCGTTGTTGCCGCTGATAGTTAAACCCGCTGCGGCGGCGCCGTCAATGGTGATGTTTTTGCCAACGGGAATATTGAGTTGACCGCTGGTGAGGGTAATAGTTTGACCGGCTAAACCTGGAGCGAAGGTAATTGTATCCCCTGCAACAGCGGTGGCGATCGCAGCCCTTAATGAACCGAGCCCGCTATCGCTATTGTTGGCTACCACGATAGTAGCTAAATCACCTTGGTAACTTGCCATAGCCTCGGGACCCAAGGCTAAGGGAGATTCAATTTGGCCAGAAGCAAATTCTAAATTCCAGTCGCCGTCGCTGCCGGTTATGTTGGTGGAAGCGGCAACGTCAGCCCCGGTTAATTGACTGAAGCGATCGACGAAATTAGCACCTGAACCGGAGGCTACATCGCACCCGTACAGCATGATGTCTGCTTCTGGGGCTAGTGCAGTTTGCCACTTTTCCAACTGGCTTTTGTATTGCTCTATGTTATCTGAACCCAGAGCAGTATTGCCAAGTTGTAGGCTGCCAGAATTGCCGTGAGAAATAATGTGAACCGAGTCAATAGCCCCGTTAGTGGAGGCGTATTTTTCAATTTCAGAGCTGATTTGTTCGATGCCGTTTTTGGTGCGGTCGAGTATTACTACCTGCTGTCGAGGCAGCACTCCCGCTGCAATTGACTCGTAATCTTCCACGCCGGAGTCAATGAAGACTAAGGAGCGCGGTGACCGTTTTTCAAAAGAAGATTGTGAGTTAACTTGAGCGAGTGTAGAACTCATATTGGAGACTCCATTAAGGGCATTATTAGTAGATACACCCCGGAGTAATCTCATCAGTCTTATTTTATTACATCTTAACACCAAATTTGGATAAACTGCAATATTTAAATTTAATTTATTAAATTTATTTTTATCCTGATTTACCTGTTGGCGCTGGTACTGACTGGGATTTTTGGTCGCTAACGCTGGAGAATAGATACTCAAACTTATCGGGAAAATTTAAATAAATCCACCTTCTACCATTCCGAGCTTTTCAGCCTGATTTGGCTAACGGTAGCCATTATTTCAGGCATTACGAAATTGTGTAAGTAATTTCTCCTTCAATAATTCCTTGAAATTATATTTAGTAGTTTTTATTTGAGTGTGAAATTTTAGGTATAGGCAAACGGTAGTAAGGTACCCATACCAGTATTTCCTGCAAAGGAGAACTTAATTATGTACGTTTTGAAAACTGTATATGCTTGGAAGCTGCTAGATTTTTGATACACCAAAATACTGATTAGAAGTGGGTTTGGTCGCATTTTTTACTAACAGTCTAAACTGTCTGATATTAAGTGCCAGTTAATCGCTGGCAATCAAGTTGTTTGTGCGCTGGCGCGGACTGTTTGAGGACTGCGATCCTCACTACAAACGTGATTAGAATTATTCAGCGGGAGTTCCTATGATTGATTGCAGGTTGAGTCAGATCAAATCGTTGATTTCGATCGCGCCTGTGTCCCCTAATTACAATTGCATTCAGACCAGTCCCCCTCAATTGCATCACTTTACTTATTACCAAATAGTCGATCGCGCCCGATACAGTTGCCGAGTGTGTCGCGATCTCGATCAGCATAACACGAACCAAATCCGCTTTTTTTACTCATGGAACTCTCCAATTTTGACAATTGGCTTTTGTATGGTTCCAGGTAATCTGAACTGAGGATAACAGAGCCTAATTGCCGTTTGCCCGATCTACCGCCAGAAGTTGAGCGAGTTTTGTAAATCTGTCCAAGGATAGAGGCATATTTTTGAAGTGTCCAAGTAATTTCCTTGATGCCGTCCGAGGTGGAGTTGAGTAAAATTACTTCTTCATCAGCCAAAATTCCCGAAACAAAATATCCACCGTCATGGATGCTGGAGCCATTGAATACAAAGCTTCTGGATGGGGCATTTTGGTATTCCGAGGCGGGAATGGTTTCCCTTAAAGAAGTGAACATATTTCCTCCTCCAAAAGGCAGTTTAGTGGTAGATACAGCCTTGGAGTCAGAGCGTCCGAAACTGCCAGCGACCTTATTTATTTCGCTGATTCTTATTTTACCTATCTATCAGTTTCCCCTATTTCTGCGGCACTGCCATCCGCGATCGCACGGAATTTATATTCTGCGTGTTTTCCCTTACTTCCGGCAAGCCAGCAATTACATATCGATCCTATATCCTATCGGTGATACCACTTTCAAAAAAGAATCCAACTGTAGGCCCGTGCTTCAAACCCCAATAGTCTTCAGTCATTCCCATTCTTTTATCTAAAATCTAAAAGGGTATGACAGTTAGTCGATCGACCGCGAAACTGCACCGCTCAAGATTCTGTGGAAGATGGCGGTTTTTTCCCTGCATTGCGAATATTAATAATCTTGTTCAGCGCCTCAAACCAAAAAGCAGCCCCCATAGAAATAGCTAGGCCGCTCAATATCCAACCAAACAATTTTGCCATCAAAGCAGGCCACAATAAATTCCCCTTGGCATCTCGTTCTAAGCTGTTCTGTTCGCTCCATCCAAAAGGCAGAGCTACCTGATCCAAAGCTCGATCGACATCCTGTTGAACTTTTGTCAGACTGGTTAAATTATTTGATTTAGTCTTAGCATTGTTTGTCACCAACTGCTGAGCGTACAAATTAACAGTCGATCGCAACATCGAATCCTTCGACAACCGATTAATAATATTAATGCTATCAGCATTAGCAGCGACAGCGATCGCAGTTCCGAGCAAAATCGCCACCCCTCTGGCATTCCGCTTGTAAACACCAGAAGCGCGCTCCATCGATTGGTCAAACCAAATTTCAATTTCTTTCTGAAACCGCTGCAACTGCTCTTGAGTATCTCCGCCGCCTTTTTCAGCCCGCTGCGCTAAAATATAAAGGCTGCTTTTCAAAGATTCTGGCATACTGTCCAAGGTTTTTTGAATTTGTTGATAAATCGGACTCTCCTCTTTTATCTCCATAATTTCTGCTACCGTAGCTTGACTTTTTTTAACAGTATTTAACAGATTGCTGAAACTCGGTTGCAGTTGCCCTAGCAGTGCCACCCGCTCAATTGGGCTGTCAAAACGAGCTTTCACAAATGCCATCTGCCTCTGAAATTCTCTCCCTCCCAGCTCGGTTTCTGGTAGATAAACCTGAGAATCCTTAATATAAAATCCTAGCTTTTCCGACATCCGATCTAAGCTGTTGTTCAAACTTCCTAAATTGTTGTGATAATCTTCAACAACTCGATTAAACTCCGCCGTTAGCCACCCAAATTCTTGCTCGATAATCGGTTTAGTATAATCGGGCAAATTTAGGTTTTCTCCAATCAACTTAATTTGTGCCAACTGTAAAGTTTTAAATTTTTCCAATCGGGTTTTAGAGATAGAGCCGATCAAACTTGAAACCTTTAAAGTATCCAAAAGGCTAGCAGAAAAACACTCTGCTGGAATATAAGAAGGCCCACTGGATTTATTGCCGAAAACATTTTTAGTACCCGTAACTGCGTGGTACAAATCCCCCATGCGGTGCGTAACAGAGCGGAATCTCTCTGATAAAAGCCCCTTCGCTCCCTGATTCAAATCTTTGATAATCGGATTGGCGTAAATCGAATGAGCTAACTGTCCGACTCGCTTAAATTGCAGGGGATCTTTCGCACCTTCGTTGCCGCCAGAAATCAGCACTTCGATCGATTTCTTTAAATGTTCCGCCCGCCACTGCAAAACAGTAGCAATCAGTTCCTGAATTTCCGAAGCTAGCAAGCTTAAAGTCAGGTAGATAAAGACTAAGCCAATGATAATATCTATAATTACAGGCAAATTCATGGTATTTTCCTAGTCGCAAATAACTGCTGTCTAAGTTTACCTTCAGTTTGGGACGCTCAAAACTCTCTTAACTTATGTCAGAAATCTTTCCATTCCTAGGCCGCAAACCGAAAAATCGCTGGAATGACAGCTTTACAGACAAAGTGTGGATGCTGGCTTTTCTGTTGGCTGCGGTGCTGATTTTCGGGCTGAATCTGGGCGGCGTGGCGTTGCGGGATTGGGATGAAGGCATTGCAGCGCAGGTAAGCCGCGAAATTTGGCGAGGCAACTTAAATTGGCTGTATCCGACGATCGACTCTATGCCTTATTTCAACAAACCGCCGCTGGTACACTGGCTGATCGGGCTGTGTTTTGCAGCAGGCGGCGTCAGCGAATTCACGGCGAGGTTAGTACCGGCGATGCTGACGGCCGCTTCTGTGCCCCTGCTTTACGCCATTGGCAGGGAGTTGTTTCCCAGACGGTCGATCGCCATTTTTTCTGCCCTCGTTTATCTGACGCTGTTACCGGTGGTGCGGCACGGACGTTTGGCGATGTTGGATGGGGCAGTTTTGTGTTTCTTGCTGGGGGCGATGTGGTGTTTGCTACGATCGCGCCGCGACTTGCGCTACGCTTTGGGGGCGGGGATTGGGTTCGGACTAATTTGCCTGACTAAGGGCGTCATGTTGGGGCTGCTGTTGGCTGCTGTTGGCTGTATTTTTTTGGTTTGGGATACCCCGCGACTCCTCACTTCTGGGTATCTTTGGGGCGGATTGGCGATCGGAACTTTCCCAGTAGCTGCTTGGTATTTTGCCCAATGGCTGCACTACGGCCAATATTTCATCAACACTAATTTAGTTAACGAATCTTTCCGGCGCATTTCGGAACCTGTGAGCAGTCACAAAGGCCCGCCCTGGTATTATCTTTTAGAAATTTTAAAATTAGCTTGGCCGTGGCAGTTATTTTGGCTACAAGGGCTGTTTTGGAGTTGGGAAAATCGCAATTTTCCCGGGCCAAAATTAGTATTGGTTTGGACTGGAGTATATCTGCTGGCTATTTCTGTTATGAATACTAAATTGCCTTGGTATGTTTTGCCAGTTTATCCAGCTTTTGCTCTGGCAGTTGGCAGCTATCTCGCTGAAGTTTGGGAGCAACTGTCGGTGCCGCCAGAGCCAATCAAAGAGGAAGCAGAAGAACATTTTGATGCTATTTCTTTTTTGCCTCATCCCGCGATTTTCGCAATACTGGCTGTACTTGGTGTTGTCGGCTGCATTTACTTCAGTGGCTTAGTGCAAATTGGGAAATACATTGTGCCGAGCGAGCGAGATTTGCAGTTAATGCTGATATTTGTAGCTTTGACAATGACACTGGCGGCCGTGTTGCTGCACCGCAAAGATCGGCAGTTTATATTAGTTTTAACTTGGGGAACTTACCTGACGCTTTTGGTATTGGTCGCTTCAGATAACTGGGTTTGGGAACTGGCGGAGGATTATCCTGTTAAGCCGATCGCCGAAATTGTCCGCACAGGAACTCCGGCCGGTCAACAAGTGTTTACTTCTCACCGCTTGGGCCGTCCATCGCTGAATTTTTACAGTCAACGCCAAGTTATTGTCGCCGACGCGCCGACGCTCAAACAGAAATGGCAATCTCATCCTCAACCTTATTTTTTGTTAGAAAAACCAGTTTTAAAACATTTAGGTTTGCAGAATGCTGAGATTGTCAAAACAGCGGACGATTGGGTTTTGGTAACTAAAAAGTAAGTTAATAGTGAACAGTCCCCTCCTTAGCGTGGGTGAGATAACTTTCCATTGTCTAATATTGCTTCAGATTGCCAGCCTTACCCGAAGCGGCATCGAATTTACGATCGATCAATCGGACACGATCTAACAACTAACAATCAACAGAGTGCATTTCTATTTTCAACGCCGTTTCGACTCTTTGATACTCGGCCTCAACCTGTTCTAAAAGCGCGCAGGCCGGATCGGGTAAAGGCTGGTTCGCATTTGTCCCGATGCGGCCCATGATTTCGAGTTCCTCGCACAGCTCAAACAAGCGAAAAGCACCGAGAGTACCGCTGATCGACTTTAAAGAGTGAGCCGATCGCCGCAAAGCCAGCGGATCGGCGTTGCCCAGGGCCATAGAGATGCCTCGCAGCAGTTCGGGAGCTGTTTCGAGGTAAATCTCGATCGCCTCGTCCAAAGCTTCCACTTCTCGCAGTCCCTCTATAATCTTGGCACTCAGGGAATTCTGGCTTTCTGACAAAGCCCGATCGAGATTTGATGCACCACAATCGACGACTGCCGGCGAATTGGGAATTGTCAGTTGTGGATTTCCCGCAACAGCGACATTCGATCGCACTTGTAATTCACTCGTTCCTTCGATCTGTTCCGCCGGAGCATCCAAACAAACGATCGGCTGCGGGCGATCGAATGCGGAGTTTGATTGAGATTTACACGCAATCAAAGCTCGCACCAACTGATCGATTGCGATCGGCTTGCTCAAATAGTCGTCCATCCCCGCAGCCATACACTCTTCGCGATCGCCCTGCATCGCATTTGCCGTCATCGCCACAATCCAAGGCCTCGTCGATTTTCGATTTTCGATTTTCGATTTTCGATTGTTAGATTCCTCGTCAGTCGATTTTCGATTTTCGATTTTCGATTTTCGATTGTTAGATTCCTCGTCAGTCAATTTGGGATTTTCGATTTTCGATTTTCGATTATTAGATTGCTCATCATTTGCGGAAACTTCTGATTCTCCCGTGTCATTTTCTAAAGTTAAATCTGCTGAAAATTGCTCGCGGATGCGGCGGGTAGTTTCCAGTCCGTCCATTTCCGGCATTTGCACGTCCATCAACACCACATCGTAAGGCTGGCGGCACAAAGCTTCGAGCACTTCGATACCGTTTCCCGCCACATCCGCGCGATACCCCATCCGCTGCAAAATTTGCAAAGCCACCTTCTGATTCACCAAATGATCGTCAGCCAACAGAATCCGCAGGGGTAAGTTCTCTGCCAGCACGGGTATGCTTTGCAAGAAAGGCCCGCTGGCGCGCTGCCCTCTAAATTCAGGTGTCTGTTCTCCAAAAATATTGATTAAAACATTGTAAAGCTGAGATTGTTTGATCGGTTTATTCAAAAAAGCAGCAAAATCTACCTCAATAGCAGGGGTGTTAATTTCTTGCCTGCCGATGGAAGTTAGCATGACTAACGGTAACTTTTCGCAATCAGGATACCGGCGAATTTGCGCAGCTAAAGTCAACCCGTCCATTTCCGGCAATTGCATATCCAAAACTGCCAAGTCAAACTCCTCTTTAGCAGCCAGCCAATCTAAAGCCAAACGAGCCGAAGATGAAGCCCTAGCCACCATTCCCCAAGACTGGGCTTGGAGAGTCAAAATTCTGCGGTTGGTAGCATTGTCATCGACAATTAACACTCGCTTGCCAGCTAATTCAGGTTGAGAATTGCTCAAGTTAACTGGCAAGGAACTGTTGCAGCCAGAAACGATCGTGCTGAAATAAAAAGTAGAGCCAACGGATGTGGTATTTTGGCCGATCGGCTTATTGCTGAGTACCGATTTGCTATAGCAATATTTTTCGGCAATTTCGCAAGATTCTCCCCATCCCAAATCAAAAGCTGCCGATCTAAAATCTGCGGGAGGATTGCCCGCCAGACTACCCATACTTTCCACCCACATCCTGCCGCCCATCATTTCGGCCAAACGCTTGCTAATTGCCAAACCCAATCCGGTACCGCCGTACTGGCGGCTCGTTGAAGAATCAACCTGGCTGAAAGATTTAAATAGCCGATCCATGCGATCGCTCGGAATGCCGATACCTGTATCTTTGACCGCAAATTGTATTTCGTATGCTTGGTTAATTGTTAGCGGTTCGCCATTAATTGCTGGCGGTTCTTTAACGTTGGCTGTCGGCACTGAAATCTTTTTTGCAGTCACCGAAACCACCACTTCTCCAGCTTGGGTAAATTTAACAGCATTGCTGAGCAAGTTGATTAAAATTTGCCTCAAGCGGGTGCTGTCGCCGATCGCCGTTGCTGGTACTGCACGATCGATCAAGTAACCCACTTCCAGTTTTTTTTGTGCCGCCTTGGCAGCTACCAAGTCTAGAGATTCCTCAATGCAAGTGCGGATGTCAAACGGATGTTCCTCCAAGTCCAATTTGCCCGACTCAATTTTCGAGAAATCTAGAATATCGTTGATCAGCGTCAGCAAGGCATCGCCGCTGCTGCGGATAGTTTCTACAAAATCGCGCTGTTCGCGAGTTAAGCGGGTATCCAACAGCAAACCGGTCATGCCGATGACTCCATTCATCGGAGTGCGAATTTCGTGGCTCATGGTGGCTAAAAATTCGCTTTTGGCTCTAGTAGCCGCCAGTGCTTGATCGCGAGCTTTTGCCAAATCTACGTCTGTTTGCTGGCGTTCGAGTTCGCTTCCCACCCACTGAGCCATCAGTTTCATCAACTCTCTGTCTACAACTCGGAACGGTTCTGTCACAGGAGTTGGAGAAAAGAAGCACAGAGTGCCGTAAACTTCACCTGCCACCGTGACGGGAATGCCCATGTAAGCTTCGATTTTGAAGGCTGGAGCCTCCGTGTTGAAGGACAAACCAGAAAATCTCACCGACTCAAAGTAAATCGGTTCTTTTGCCATTGCCGTAGCCACGCAGAAAGTTTTTTCCAAATCATAGATTTGTTCTTTGACGATCGACCCGTCCGGACACTCAACAGCCATTATTTGATAGTTGTCGCCTTGAATGGAGGACAAAATTCCCACGGACAGACCTAACTGCCGGCATCCCATTGCCAGCAGTTCTTGGAGGCGCAAATCAAAGGTAGAGAGGTGGTTGAGGGGGTCTGTACGGGGAGCCGAAGTCACTTGGTACAAAGCTTTAATTGCAGCTTCGCTTTCTCGCAGTTCTTGTTCTGTTTGCTTGCGCACGGTGATGTCGCGGGAAATGCCGATAATTTCTTGCACTTCGCCGGTTTGGGGATCGCTGATCGTGCGGCCGGTGGTTTCAAACCAAATGTATTTGCCGTCTTGGCGGCGGATGCGGTAGCTGACGGTGTAAGTAACAGGGAGCGCCAGCACTTTCCAGTGAGCTTTGGCGATGATTTCTAAATCGTCGGGGTGGAAATAATCGTTGGGGACACGGCCGATGAGTTCCGAAGGTTCGTATCCCAGCAAAGCGCGGCTGGCTGGCGAGACGTAAACAAACACGCCTTTGGGGTCGTGTCTGGTGATCATATCGGTTGAGTTCTCTGCCATCAACCGATAGCGGCCTTCGATTTCTAAGCGTTCGACTTGAGAATTGGTCAATGCTTCTAGCATTCGGTTGATGGTGTCGGCTAAGCTTGCGAGTTCATCTCCTCCGCCCATTTCAACGCGCAAGTCTGGGTCGCCGTTGGCTGCGATGTTGCTGACGCTGGTACTCAAGGAAGCCAATCTCGCCAACACTAATTTTTCTAGCAACAGCAGGGCGATCGCGCTAAATATTAAACCTACTGCCAGTATTGATAAGGTAAACAGCTCCAAGGTAGCCTGACCTTGGCGGTAGATGATGCGCTCTGCCTCTACTCGCAGCAGCAGCGCTAGGTTGCCGTGGATGTCGCGAATCAGGGCGTATCCTGCGACTAAGCTGTCACTGAGCGGCTCCACTAAAATTTCTACCGATTTGAGGTGGGAAATTTTTAGTTTGAGATTTTCCAACTCTTGCCTAGATCGAGCCATCGCCTTGGCGCCGTGTCCGGAGTAGTTCGTGGCTCCCACTTTAAAATCTAAACTCGGCAATCTAAAATCCACTGACAAGTGAGTCAGTTCTGAAAGTAAACCGATTTCGCTGCTGTCGAGGTAGCGTCCCAGGATCAGCGTCCCGCGCGGTGGCCCTTGGGCGTTGCTGTTGAAGATCGGCTTTGAAGAAATCAGCAGCGTGGCTTCTGGGAGGGTGAGGACGCCTGTTTTGGCGGGGCCACCTGTCGAGGAGTCTAGCACCGCGTCCGTCAAGTGCTGTTTTAAGCTTTCGGGAATCGGGATTTGGGTTTTGGATTTCAGGTCGAAACCTTTGCTGAAGATCGTCTGACCGTTGGAGTCCAGCAGCACCAACAAGTTTAGTCTCAAGTAAACAAATGTCGAATCGACGAAATTTGACTTGACAAAATCCTCCTTACGTGTTTCGACGAAAGAGTAAGTATCGTCCCAATCGGCGTAATCTTGGGCGCTGGTGTTTAAATTCGACAAGTCGTCATCTAATGCGTCCAAAGCCCGTGCGACATCCTGGCGGACGTACTGTGCCTCCAGGTTGTGAAAATCGTGCAGCAAAATGCTTGATGCAGTGGCATAGAGAACCAGAATCAGGCTGATCAGCGCTGCACCGATGATTAATAGTGTCTTTTTTCGGAGTTGCATGGCGTCGCCCTCCTCACGGTGCTACTAGGCAACTAGCCAGGAGAGGTTTGAGACTTAGGTTGTTTAGCATTGGCGATCGCAGGGCCTGCGTGTTTTGACTGTTGTGGGCTGACTTGGCAAAGCCCTTGGTATTTCCAAGGTATCCGGTATGTTGCCCCCCACAGTCAGTGTAGTATTTTCACAGCTTTAGTTCCCTATTATGCACAACCTATGAGCTACCAGTTATGATCTGATGACCTACAAGTTGTGACCTGACGATCGGCATTTTCAAAAGAAACGAGCGATCGAACTTAAAAAAGTTCGCGTTTGATACTGACGCAGCGAGGGCGGCAGGCGGTTGGGAGAACAGGCGTGCTGGGTTGAGAACCCTAACTATTACTATACCTAAAAAATATTGAGGAGAGAGCGGACTGACGCGTCTAGTTTGGCCCGCAAAAAGGTTCTGATTCCAGGAGCTTTTTTGATTTTTGTCGTTCTCTAGCAATCCTTGCAGGAGTTGTGGAATGGGTCGAAAAGCCAATTTAGCGTCGAAGCCTAAACCAAGTTCATAACTGACCAAAAAATTGCTCTAGCAGAGGTAATTAAGATACGCAGACTTTCCGTTTACAGCAGAAAAAAATAAAAATCATAAAGTCCCAAAATTATGCTTTTCATTTTTCAATTTTAAATGAATCAAAACTGCTAATTAAAATGTATCAATTCACAGTTTGTACCATCCTCAAAAAACAGGTAGAAGCGGATTTGCCGATAACATTATACAATATCAAGAACTAAAATAAGCCCGTTCCCACTTCCCGATAAAATCCTTTAGTAACATTAGTGCCTGATATCAGTAGAAACTCACATCAGGCACTATCTGCAATCCGATCGCAACTTGAGTCTTTTTTATCGGATGACGGCTAAAGCACCGGCGCCTGCGGAGGCGACTGCCGAGGAAAGAGCGGTGAAAAACAGCCACCAAGAGGCAACTTCTGCTGCTTTCCGGGTTTCTTCTGCTTGTTTTTCGGCTTGTAATTTGATGCTTTCGAGGCGAAGCTGCGCTTCTTGCTGCAAGCGTTCTGCTCTTTGCAAGACGCTGTTGCGGCTTCTTTCAATTTGATCGATCAAGCGGTTGGCATCTGCTTCGGAAATGTCCTCCCGAGAACTAATTAATGCTACTAAAGTATCGCGGTTGAAGTGACCCAGCCGATCGCGCAAAGCGTCAAATCCGGCTTGCGGGTCGTCAAATAACTTCCGCACGTCCCGCGTAATGCCTTCGTAGTTGAGTTCAGGGCGATCGAGCGAATTGAGGTAATCCCGAACTTTTCCGAGAATCCCGTCAATTACCGACTGAATACCCTCCTGTATTTTCTGAATTTGGAGTTGGAACTCGTCGCGTACCGACAAAATTCCATCGACAATGCGATTGGCTTCTGCTTCAGAAATATCCGGCCGCTGAGACAGCAGAGAAACAACTGTAGCTCGATCGATGTGTGACAAGCGCTCGCCCAAACTGTAAGCGCCGACTTTCGGGTCGTGCAGCAGCAGTTGCAAGTCGCGCTTGATGGCTTCGGGATTTAATTCATCCTTGCCCGTATTGCGCAAATAATCTTCTAAAACACTCTGGAAATCGTGCACTTGGCTTTGCATCCGCTTTGCCAAACGGCGCGGCGCTTTCACAATCGAGCCGAGAGTTTCCTGCACTTGGTCGATAACTTGATTGACTTGTTCCTCGCTCAAATCTTGTCTCTGAGAAAGCAGTTTTACCAAAGTATCGCGATCGACTTGAGACAGGCGGCCGCGCAGCGCTAAAGCTCCTTCTTTGGGATTTTCCAGCAGTTTTGTCAAATCCCGCTTAATCCCTTCAGGATTGAGTTCTGATTTGCCAGTATTGCGCAGGTAATCTGCAAGGGCGGTGGTGGTATTGTCGTACTGATCCTTAGCTTTTTCGGCTAACTTTTGCGGCGCGTGCAGCGCGCTGTGCCAAGTTTCTTCGGCGCTGTCGAGAAGCTGATTTACTTGGTCTTCGCTGAGGTCTTTCCGCTGAGATAGCAATTTTACCAAACTTTCGCGATCGAACCTAGAAGCTCTAGCTCTGAGCGCCCACATTCCGGCTTCCGGGTTGTCCAGCAGCGTTTTGAAATCGCGCTTGATGCCTTCGGGATTGAGTTCTTCTTTGCCCGTAGACTTCAAGTATTCTTGCACTCTTTGCCACTGGTTGTCTAGTCGAACTTGCGCTGCTTCTTGGACACCTTTAGCATCTGCTAAAACTACATCTCGCGTCCTTTCCAACTCTTGAACAATCTGTTCTACTTCCTGAAATCCGAAGTTTTCGCGACCTCTGAGAATTTGCACGAAACTGTCGCGGGTGTAAGGAGAAAGCCGATCGCGCAACTGTTCGTAAGTAGCGTCGGAATCCTCTAATATTTTTTTGAAAGCGCTGCCGATACCTGCTGCGGTGAGTTCCTCTTTCGGCGTCAGCTTCAAATAAGTTTCGACCCGCCACTGCAAATCGCGAGCTTTTTCTTGCTCCTCGGCAAAGATCGCGGTTTGTAAAACTCGCTGTCTAATTGCTTCTAATTCCTGGGAAATTTCTTTTATTTTGTCTTGGGTAAAAACCCCTCGGCTCGCCAGAATTTCCGCAAAATTCGCCTGTTTTAGTTTTTCTAATTCGCGGCGCACGGTTCCTGGATCGGCCGTAGGATCGTAGAGCACGTCACGAAATTCGCGCTCTATCGCTTGGGGGTTCATCTGCCACGAATAAGTATTGAGCAAGTAGTTTTCTACGTCGGCGCGAATTGGGCTGTAAGTTTCGGGTTCGCCTTTGACTTGAGCGGTAATTTTATCAGTTTGCTGAGTAACTTTGTCTTTAGCTGCTTTGAGCTGACCGACTACTTTTTCAACATCCAAGTCTGAAATATCCGTGCGACCCAATACTATTCCCATTAAAGCATTGACTGCCATTGTCGTTGCTTGGGACATCATGGTCGGGCTTTGTCCGGAATTTTGGCCGCCCAGATTGCCGAGGACTTTTTCTACCCTACTTGCCAATGTATCTGAGACCAAATCTCCCGATTTTGCAGATTTGAGATAGTCTACTAATTGGGCGATACCGTCTGATGGCTGCCCTTGTTTTCCTACTTGTTTCCAAGCATCTTGGAGTTGGTCTACAATGCGGTTTACGTCGCGTTTTGATAAGTCCGATCGCGAACTTACTAAATCTACGAGAGTTTGCCGATCGAGATTAGGCAAATTTTCGCCAGCAATTGCTTTGAGTTGGGGATCGTTGAGCAATTTTTCAAATTCGCTGCGCATCCCTTTGATGTCTAATTCCGGCGGTTTGAGGCTTTGGATGTAGTCTTCGACGTTTTCGCGCAAGCTTGTGGGGTCGATCGCGCTACCCAGTTCGTGGCCCACTGCTGCTGCTGCTGCTTTGGCTGTGGCGACGACTTGGTTGCTGGCTGCTTTGGCGCCGATGGCCGAGGCTGCGGTGCCGACAATGGCTTGAAAGCCTGATGTCGCGGTGTTGACGACGGAACCGATCAGGGAACCGACGGTAGTGGAGCTCACCCAGACGAGCATTGAGAAATAGGCGGCCCAGACGACTAAACCGACGATCGCACCTAAACCGGGACTGCTAATCAAGCTCAGCTTAACTGCCAGCAAGCAAGCGAAAAATAAAGCGACGGTGACGGTGATTAGCGTCCAAGTGCCTACTTTTCTGCCGATGTGGCGGACTGGGGAGCTGCCGCTATCCGAGCGGTTGCCGTCGTCATGGGATTGTCCCATGTAGGAAAGGCCTGCAGCTACTGATAAATTTGTTAGCAAGAGTTGGAAAGCGCAGGCGAGCACGACTCCAGCTATCAAGGCGATAAAAAATTGCGGCCCGGAATAGAGGAGTGCTGCGTCTTCTGCTGTGTTTGTAGTAGTCTGCTCTACTGGCACTTGGGCCAGCCAGAATCCGATGTTATACAGTTGTGGATTTATTGGCAAATTTTGATACATAGTATATTCCTCGTTAAGGGGTGGGTGCGCGCGATCGTTGGCGCGAGTTAACTAATGTATAGTTTTAGACTCATGCCCCCAATGGCAAGCATCGCCTTATTGACGAGCTAAAGCATCCCCCTACAGTTGGAAGTGTAGAAATATGTCTGCGGCCGGCTGTCTATTTAGGGATATTTGTGCTATGTAAGTTGGCAGTTGTTAAATTGTTAGTTCTAAGCTATCAGTAAAGCGTGCTGCGGCGCATCCGACATAGATGGTAGTAATGGTAAGTCGGATTAAAATAATTGCAGAGGAAAATCTTTGGTAGAGCGATATTAAGAGTCGCCACAGAAGCCCAGACAAATTGTTCGCAATTCATCTACCAATGTCATAGCAAATTAGCTTTCAAGGAATTCGATTGTGCAGCGAGAAAGTCATGCAATTATTATTGGCGGCAGTTTAGCAGGACTGTTGGCTTCTAGAGTATTAGCAAAACACTTCGACCGAGTAAGTATTGTTGAACTGGCGGGGTGACAACCCCGCCGGAACTCAGACAGGGCTGGTATTTGACCGACTTGTGTTAAAAAAAGATAGGTCAGATGAAAGTTACACT
>NZ_SRRZ01000141.1 GCF_013179805.1 Microcoleus asticus IPMA8
TTCTGTTTTCCTTTCTTCTTGCCGTTTTTACGGATATGGGTTGATTTACATTCTGGGCATTGCATAAATTATTCCTCCTATTCATACTCTAGCTCAGCAACGCCTGCGCTTGTTGTTGGAGACTGTCGTATCCAGCCTTCGCAAGCCGCCGAATCTGCGGCTTGCGAAGGCCGATCCAAGTGCGATCGCCCCTATCGTAGAAGGCTTGTTGCACGTGGTGCATCATTAGTTCGATCGACACAGATAAAATCTGTGTTTATCTGTGTCGATCTGCGGTTAAAATCTCATAAATTTTTACCCTGAAACCGAGCAACCGCAGCCTGCAATTTTTCCCCCAGTACCCGAACGTGAGGTTCTTTTAACATCCCAAGGTGGTTGCTGGGAATGTCGTAAACCTCTATTCCTCCCGTAATTACCCCACCCCAACCCAATTCGCGATCGGCACCAAACGCGGCCGCACTCTCAACTGCCTTGAAAATAGAAGCCCGGCCCGGATAAACTCCCGCTACATAATGTCTCAATGCCTCATTATTTAATTCCCCATGAGAGAAGTTTTCCAAATAAATTGGCAAGGGACGCCCGATCGCCCCGTACAACTTGCACAAAATTCTCCACTGAATATAAGTGAGATCCTGGATTTTTCCCATCAGATTGCTCTTCGCTTTCTTCATAAATAAAGCAGGCGTGAGCCGTAAAACTTTCATCGCTCGTTGACTCTTATTAACCTCAGAGAAATTTTTGCAAGTAGCCGGCCCGTAAGTGTCCAACAATCCCAGCAAAGCTACCTTCTCACCTAGATCGTGAAGTTGCCGAGCCATCTCAAAAGCTACCGTCCCCCCAAAAGATACTCCTAAGAGAAAATAAGGGCCGTGCGGCTGGAAAGTTTGCATTTCTTTTATGTAATAAGCTGCCAATTCCTCAACTCGATTGGGGGGAGCCAATTTTTTATCCATAATCTGGCTTGACAGTCCCAAAACAGGCTGCGATGGATCGATATAATTCATTAAAGGACGGTAAAATTCCAATCCTCTACCGAGTACGTGGATGCAGAACAGAGGCGGTTTGTAACTTCCGGTTCCCGGTTGAATCACGACCATTGACGGAGAAGGCGAAGACCATTCAGGTTCGCGGAGAATGTCAGCCAATTGCTCAACTGTTGGCGATTGGAAAATAGCAGACAGCGGCAGCTTTTTGTCAAATACTTTCTCAATTTCAGCTAACAGGCGCGCTGCTAGCAGGGAATGTCCTCCCACCTCGAAGAAATTGTCCCTGATTCCCGTTGAATTGATGCCTAAAACTTTTTCCCAAATTTCTGTCACTTGGAATTCAAACTTGTCGCGGGGGGCAACAGCAATTGTTTCATTGGGCGCAGCGTCGCTAGATTGCCACTTTTGAGTTGCCAAAGCGCGGCGGTCTACTTTGCCGTTGGGGTTTAAGGGCAAAGCGTCGAGAAAAACAAACCCAGCAGGTATCATGTAGTCTGGCAGTCTTTCTTGCAGGAAGCCACGCAGGGTAGCGGCTGCGAGAATTTGACCGGGGCGGGAAACTGCATAAGCTGCGAGACATTTGTTGCCCGAAGCATCTAATTGAACTGCGATCGCCGCTTGGCTGACATCTGGATGTGCGGCGAGCACTGCCTCAATTTCTCCCACTTCTATGCGGAAGCCGCGAATCTTTACCTGATTGTCGGTGCGTCCGAGGTACTCGATGTTACCGTCAGGCAGGTAGCGGGCTAAATCCCCTGTTTTGTAAAGGCGATTTGATTTGGGATGATTAGATGCTTCTTGGCTTTCAGCAATCTCTAGTTTCTCACCAGCATTCCCCAATCTAAAATCTAAAATCGGCAATCTAAAATCGTTGAAAGGATTGAGAATGAACCTTTGGGCTGTCAAATCGGGGCGGTTGAGGTAGCCTCTGGCTAAGCCTGCGCCGCCTGCATACAATTCCCCCGGAACGCCGATCGGCACTGGCTGCAAATACCGATCGAGTATGTAAACTTGAGTATTGGCGATCGCCCGCCCGATAGGAACGGAATTGCTAATTTGACTGGCAGAGTCGATCGGCGCGCAGCAAGTAAAAGTCGTATTTTCGGTCGGCCCGTAACCGTTAATTAATTTGCAGTTTGGAACTTCTCGCAGCAACTTCTGGACGTGGGGAACAGATAAAACGTCACCGCCTGCCAACAGTTGGCGCACACCCTTTAAATCCTCAATGCGATCGTCCACCATCAAGTGAAACAGTCCGGCTGTCAGCCACAAAATTGTCACATTATATAAGCGAATCGCCTCTCCCAACTCTGCCAAAGATGGGCTGCCGGGAGGGAATACCGCCAGTTGCGCCCCGTTCAGCAGCGCTCCCCAAATTTCCAAAGTCGAGGCGTCGAAGGAAATCGGAGCAAGTTGCAGGAATACTTCTGCTGCGGTGAGGCTGGCGAAATTAGTGTCTTTGACTAACCGCACTACACCCCGGTGGACGACGCAAACGCCTTTGGGCTTGCCTGTCGAACCAGAAGTATACATTACATAAGCTAGATTGTCTGCATTAGCGAGACTGGCTGGGTTTATCTCACTTTGTGCGTCTATTTCCTGCTGCGCCGCCTCCAGACAAATTACTTTTGCTCCGCAGTCGGGAAGTCTTTCTACTAGGTTATGTTGAGTCAAAAGCACCGATATTTGGGCGTCTGACAGCATGAAATCCAGCCGCTCTTTGGGATAAGCGGGGTCTAAGGGCAAGTAAGCCGATCCGGCTTTGAGAACAGCTAAAAGCGAGACGATCGCATCCATAGAGCGATCCAAACAAATGCCCACTAAAACTTCCGGGCCAGCCCCCAAAGTTTGCAAGTAATGTGCGAGTTGATTGGCGCGACAATTTAGCTGTTGGTAGGTTAGCTGTTGCTCTCCAAAAACTACGGCTACAGCGTCGGGAGTTTGTTCTGCTTGAACTTCAAATAGTTGGTTAATGCAGGCTGATTCGGGATAATTTGTTTGAGTGTTATTCCATTCAACTAATAGCTGTTGCTGTTCCGCTGCCGTCAAAATTGGCAAGTTTTTCAGCGGGTGCTCTGGATTAGCAACTATCCCCTCTAACAGCACCTCAAATTCAGCCATGCGGCGGCGGATTGTCGCAGCATCAAATAAGTTGGTATTGTACTGGCACTCCAGCACGAGTTTGTTTTTTGTTTCGCTGGCATTCACTGCCCATTCAAAGTTTTCCGAAGTTCTCGGATTCGAGAAAACTTCAGCTTCAAAACCGTCAAAATTAAGTTGCTCTTCTGCAAGCTGCACATCCAGATTAAAAGTTACAGGCACTAGCGGAATGCGGCTGAAGTCCCGCGGCACTGCTAGTTTTTTTACCAAAGTACCGAAGGTAATCTGCTGGCAGTCGAGAGCATCTAAAATTGCCGTGCGGCGCGATCGCAAATAATCTCTAAAAGATTGTTCCTCGTTAATGCGGGTGCGCAGCGGCAACAAGCTCACGCAGTGTCCCGCAAGCTTGTCTTTTCCTCCAACCAGTTGTCCCGCCGCCGGCATTCCGACAACCAAATCCTCTTGCCCGCACAAGCGGTACATAAAAGCTTCAAATGCAGCAAAGAGAGTTGTAAAAAAACTGCACCCTGCTTTTTTCCCGAGGCGCTTGAGGTTAGCAACCAAATCAGGATTGAGTTCCCAATCTTCCCGCGAACCCTGGTAAGTTCTCAAAGCAGGTCGCGCTCTGTCAGTCGGCAAATCTAGCACCGGAATTGTGCCTGAGAACTGTTCTAACCAATACTTTTCAGCCTCAATAATTTCGGTTGTTGTTGAGTTTTCTTCTTGTGAAATTGCGTATTCTATAAAACTTTCTGGCTGTGGAAGATTGGCAGCTAACCCTTGCTTTTTGGCAGAATAAATTGCTCCCAAATCCGGGAATAGTATGCCCCAAGACCAGCCATCGCAAATGATGTGGTGGCCGGTGAGAATCACGATGTGTTCCTGCTCTTGCAGCTTAATAATTTGACTGCGAAACAGCGGCCCGCGCACTAGATGGAAAGGGCGATCGACTTCTTGGCTGCGCAAATAAGCTAATTTCGATTCGCGATCGCGATCGTCCACACTTGACAAGTCGATCGCCGGAATGTCGAGTTCGATCGACGACGCAATACAAAGAGTCGATCCGTCAGGGCTAAATGTTGCCCGCAGCGCCTCGTGCCGCTGCACTAATTCCTGAATGGAAAATCGGAGAGATTGAATGTCGAGGTTTCCTTGCAATCGCAGACACATCGACTCGTTATAAGCACAATTTGCCTCGTCTCCCATTTGCACGGCAATCCAGATTTCTTTTTGCGATTCCGTCGCGGGTACGCAAGCAAAAAGTTCTCCGCCTGCGAAAGGATCGAAGTCTACAGCAGTTAGTTTCGGTTGTAAATCTGCGGCTATTTTCATGGGCTATTAACAGTAGTACAACTAAATAAATTTAAGTGACAGATGTAGGGGGTACGGCGAGGGGCGACAAAGCAGGGAGACAACCTATTGTTTTATGCCCAAGTGCTTCACCCTCCAACCAAGCGAGGAAAGCGTAACCCTTACATCTATCAAATCAAACGGTTTGAGATTATTTGTTGGAGATGTCTAACGAACCCAAATGTATTACTCCGTCCCCATCAATCTTTCGCGAGCACTCAACAAAGCACCTGCACCAGTCAGATAAGCATTAATCATTTTGGCTTTGACCGAATTGTTGCCCCTGGGGATGCAACATTCGTTCGTAAAAAATTTCCAATTTGATTCGCAAAGTTGGTCAAATGCTACGGAAATTGTTAAAGTCAGCGACCTTGCCGTGTGATACCAGCCGCAGGGAATAAATAGCGTTTCACCGGCTGAGATGGTAATAGTTATTGGCGTAGCTTCAGCCAAAAGCGGATATTTTTTTAAGTCAGGATTGTGATGGTTCTCAATCTCAGATAGCCAAGGAGAGCCTGGTTTTGGGTAAAGATACTTTTGCTGTTCCGGCGGAAAAATTGTAAATTCTTTTTCCCCGTACAGTTGATTGATATACGCATAAAGCCCGAGAAAATCGTAGTGCAAATAAGGAAATTCTCCGCCAGGCCCGCCGAAGAATATTTCTAAGTCGTACAAATCATTTAGCAGCATCTTCGGGATTAAGCTGCTGTGCGTGCGATCGGGTGTGGCAATACTCGGTCTGGGAGAAATATCAGGCTCTAAATCGGCAAAATCTTTGCGAACATTTAGTTTGAAGGGATAGGGAGCCGGATTCTCTTTTGTGGAATTCTTGAGCAAATCGAACAATTTGTTGAGCGTGTAAATTTTACCACCTATTTCAATTTCTCGATCGCCAAATCTTTCTTGAAAATACTCCGGCGTAAATTTCGTTTTGGCAGGCCAATCTTTTGATAAATCCGTGAAAATAACTGGTTTGCCGGGATTGCGGTACTCCCTGACAAATTCCCCGTGAGTCAGACCTGTGCGGCGGTCTACTTGAATAGTTTTTGCTGTTTGGAGCATTGGGGTTTTTCCTGTGTTGGTTAGTTGAAATTCATTGCCGATTTGAAGAGATTTATCGTGTTCGTGGGGCGGGTTTGCGAGATTGTTGGTCAGAGGTAATTATTGTTGGTCAAACCCGCCCCTACAGGTAGATTGAGATTTACCGTTGGGTGGGGGCGGGTTTGCGAGATTATTTGTCTTAGGCTCAGATGGTTGGTAAAACCCGCCCCTACAGGATTTAATTACCAACCCTAACCGTCAATTTGATAAACTATCTCCTACTTGTAAATGTTTTCCTGGACGCTCTGGATCTGCGATATACCAAGCTGGATGGCCATTGGGATCTCGCCCTAATTTTGCACCGGGTACAGGAGAATTGCTTGCGAAAACAGTTGAGGATTTCGATCCATTTGTATTGCCATTTTTGTGGAAATCGATCGCCCGAACAGTCCCGCCAGACGGATCTGCCAAAAATCCGGCTGACTGCAATTCGGCAATGCTGTTTTTAAATGCTTCCTTGGCAAAAGCAATATCTGCGTCGGAATGCGCTAGCGTCAGAAAACACGGGCGGTGATCCCAAATGTGAATTCCTTTTTCGCGCAGCGAGTAAAACAGCAGTTCTCCATGAGTAAAATCTTGGGGGTAGGTAATTTTGAACAGGGAACCAAAGTTTTTAACCGTGAAAGGTGCTTGCTCTCGATCGAACATGGCGTTCAATTCTGCAACGAATTTGTCAGTTTTGGCATTGAGTTCGCGCTGCAATGAAGGCCCGCCCCGTTTCAAATATTCTAGGGATGCCTTGGCGGCTGCTAAAGTCAGGGGATGGCGCACAAAAGTCCCTGCAAAATAGGTAACGCCTACTTCCGGGAACGAGTCGTCGCCGAACTGCCAAAAACCGCCATCTAAAGCGTCCATCCAGGCGGATTTGCCCGCGATTACCCCGATCGACATCCCGCCGCCGACGACTTTGCCGTAGGTGCCGATATCCGCTTGTACGCCGAAATATTCTTGGGCCCCGCCCGGTGCAACTCGGAATCCGGTAATCACTTCGTCCATAATGAAGGCGCAACCGGCTTGCTCGGTAATCCGGCGCACTTCG
This sequence comes from Microcoleus asticus IPMA8, assembly GCF_013179805.1. Taxonomy (GTDB): domain Bacteria; phylum Cyanobacteriota; class Cyanobacteriia; order Cyanobacteriales; family Microcoleaceae; genus Microcoleus; species Microcoleus asticus. The sequence goes on from NZ_SRRZ01000141.1 coordinate 6,577, forward strand.
TGGAGGAATTCTCGCGGTTGCCAGTCGGGACGGCGACTTTGTACCGGTTCTACCATGATGGCTGCAAACTCGCCCGCCCGCGCTTTGAGGATTTCCAGGGATTCGGGTTCGCCGTAGTCGAGGATTAAAGTATTGTCAACGGCGGATTGGGGAATGCCCGGTGCTGCGGGGAGCGATCGCAGTTTTTTGGTGCCGCGCACGATCACTTCGTCGAAAATTCCGTGATAGTCTCCGGTAAACATGACGATCGTACTGTTGCCCGTGACGGTGCGGGCCAGGCGCATTGCGCCCAAAACTGCCTCAGAACCCGTGTTGCAGAAGGCGGCGCGATCGTGTTTTGTCATTTCGCACACGAGTTCGGCAACTTCGCCTGCTAGCGGTGTTTGCGGGCCGATTTCATACCCGCGCTGCATTTGAGCTGCGATCGCTTCTGTGATAAATGCAGGCGAATATCCGAAAAAGTTCGACCCGAAACCGTTGGTTAAATCCACGTACTCGTTGCCGTCTTCATCCCAAAGTTTAGAACCGGACGATCGCCCCACCACGATCGGATAAACCAACTCTTTCATCGTCCGGTTAAACCCCGAAACTACCCGCGGATCGGCGAGGTGATGGCGGTGAGTCTGAGTGTACTGTTTGGATTTCTGAGTTCGCGCCGTATATCGCTTGACAAATGTTTCTAAATATGCTGATTGCTGCGGAGTTAATCCGTCGCGATCGGATGTGTCGATGCGGGCGGCGGCACCGAACACCTTTTTTGGTTCTGCGGTTGGTTCCGCTGTTGGTGCGATCGCGCTGCCGTTAGTCTGGGATGGAGGGATATTTTGAACGGGTGCCGGCGGCTGCGGCATAACTTGACCGTTGTTGGCAGGTGCCGGCTGTGCGGGAACCAAACCAGCGCCGCCCAACAGTTCTAGCTGTCGCGACATAATTTGCAACTGCTGCCCGATCAGGTATTCGAGATTGCCAGACTGTACGGGATTCAAAATTTGAGGTCCAGGGCTGGGTAAGGGCAGATTTACAGGGTCGCTGACTGCAACGGGAGTGGCAATGGGCGCAGGAGGTGCTGCTGTCGGCGCGATCGCCGGTGCTGGTGCTGGTGCGGGCGCGGCTTGTTGGACGGCAGGAGTTGCAGGCAAAACCTCCGGCGGCAGAGCACCATCGATAAATTCAGATAAAGTGCCGAGAGTGGGGAAAGTTTCTAATAGTTGGCGAAAGGTAATTTTGATGCTAAATTCTTTTTGCAAATTCAGCGCTACTTGAGTTAAAGATAGAGAATCTAAACCCATTTCTAGGAAAGTTAAGTCCTCATCAACACTGCCTAAATCCTCGCCAGAAGTTTCTTCTAGGATGTTTTTAATTACAGGGATAAGTCTGTATTTGCGCGCTGCTTGTTTGGTTTCAACCTGTGAATTTGGCATCGGTAATTGGGAATTGGTAGTTGGTAACTGGGAAGTGGTAATTGGTAATTCAGAAGCGGGCAATTCCTCCACTATTTCACTCTTGCCCTCTGACACGTTTGGTTCGATCCAGAAACGCTTGCTCTCGAAGGGATAAGTCGGCAAGGGAAGGCGATCGCGCGTTTCCTCTTGATAAAAGCTCTGCCAGTCGATCGATACTCCGCAGAGCCAAAGCTGTCCGGCTGCACTCAACAAAGCCGCCCATTCAGTTTGATTTTCAGGGCTGTCGCCGAGGGAAGAAATGGCAACTTGTTTTTTCAAATCTTTGGCTTGTTTGCGAGCTAAAGTAGCAGCCGTTGTTCTCGGCCCGACTTCCAAAAGTATCCGGTTCGGATCTTGCCAAAGCTCTTTTATCCCGTCGGCAAAACGCACTGTTGCCCGCAAATGCCGCGCCCAATACATGGGATCTGTTGCTTGTTCCGCTGTTATCCAACTAGCAGTTACAGTAGAAACAAATGGGATAGTTGGCGCTGACAACTGCACTTTTTTGACATATTCGGCGAAAGGTTCGACGATCGAATCTACCATCGGCGAATGAAAAGCGTGGGAAGTGTGCAGTTGTTTGCAGACAACGTTTTCGCTTTCTAGTTGCTGCTGAAAAAGTGCGATCGCCTCCGTCGGCCCGGAAACCACGCACAAATCCGGCGCATTCACCGCAGCCACTGCCAAATCCGCACTCAACCGCCCCTCGACTTGCGCCGCCGGCAACCGCACCGACAGCATCGAACCCCCCGGCAAATCTTGCATCAAGCGCCCCCTCGCTGCCACTAACATCAAGGCATCCTCAAGGGAAAACACGCCTGCGATCGTTGCCGCTACAAATTCGCCGATGCTGTGCCCGATCGCACCTTGGGGAGTGACGCCCCAACTCTGCCACAGCTTGGAAAGCGCGTATTCTACGGTAAATATCGCAGGCTGAGTCAAGAAAGTTTGGCGGAGGGATTCGGCGGCTGTCGCTTCATCGCTGCCGGGATACAGGACTTTCCGCAAATCTCGGCCGAGGTGCGGCTGCAAAATATCGGCGCAGCGATCGACTGTTTCGCGGAATAAAGGCTCGGATTCGTACAAATTCAAGCCCATATTGACGTATTGCGACCCTTGTCCCGGAAACATGAAGATTACTGCCGGATTTCTGGATTCGGCGCAGCGGGTTGCTGTACGCAGCGGTGGCAGGGATTCGAGTACCTGCACGGCATCGGTGCGATCGCTGCAAACGGCGAAACGGCGGTAATTGAAGGCTTGACGCCCGGTTTGCAGGGTGTAAGCAGCATCGGCGAGATCGATCTCCGGGTTTTGGGCGAGGTGCGATCGCAAATTTGCGGTAGCTGCGTCCAAAGCAGATGGAGTTTTCGCCGACAGCAGCAGTAACTGCCGCGGGCGAGAAGGACTTGACGGTTCCAGTGCGGGCGCTTCTTCGAGGACAACGTGAGCGTTGGTGCCGCCGACACCAAACGAACTGACACCCGCTCTTCTGGGCGTTTTGCCCGCTTTCCATTCCGAGAGTTCGGCGTTGACGTAGAAGGGGCTGTTGGCAAAATCAATGGCTGGATTCGGTTGCTCGAAGTGCAGAGTAGCGGGTATTTGCTGGTGTTTGAGGGCTAAAGCTGTTTTGATCAGCCCTGTGACTCCCGCCGCGGCGATCGTGTGTCCGAAGTTGCTTTTGACGGAGCCGATCGCGCAAAATTGTTTGGCTGCGGTTTTCAGGGAAAAAGCCTGAGTCAGCGCTTCTATTTCGATCGGATCGCCCAGGGGGGTTGCCGTGCCGTGGGTTTCGACGTAGGATATCGTTTCGGGATTCACGTCTGCCATCGCGTGCGCCATCGCGATCGCGTCTGCTTGCCCGTCTACGCTTGGTGCTGCAAAGCTGACTTTGGCTGCCCCGTCGTTATTCAAGCCGACTCCGCGAATTACGGCATAGATTGTATCTCTGTCGGCGATCGCTTCTTCCAAACGCTTGAGTACAACTGCTCCGGCTGCGTTGCCGAACACGGTTCCTTCAGCCTTGGCGTCGAAAGGTTTGCAGTGTCCGTCGCTGGAGAACATCCCCCCTTCTTGATACAAATAACCGCTATTTTGGGGCACCGTAATTGAGATCCCGCCGGCCAGGGCTAGGTCGCACTGGTAGCTCATCAAAGCATAAAAAGCTTGACAAACTGCAACTAATGATGTAGAACAAGCGGTATGCACGCTGACGCTCGGCCCCTTGAGATTCAGTTTGTAAGAGGTGCGGGTAGCAATGTAGTCTTTTTCGTTGGCTACCATCACCTGAAACTCGCCCGCGCGGGAAATTACATCCGATCGTCCGGCGATGTTGTTGGGAAAATAAGTATTGTTGCCCGTGCCGGCGTACACTCCGATCGAGCCGTTGAAGGTATTCGGATCGCAGCCTGCATTTTCTAGGGCGGCCCAAGCTATTTCTAAAAAAACGCGCTGCTGCGGGTCTGTAATTTCGGCTTCGCGGGTACTCACGCCGAAAAATGCTGCATCAAAGCGATCGGCACCGTCAATAATTCCTCTAGCTTTGACGTAATTCGGATCTTGTCTGAGATTGGGGTCAATACTGGGGTCTAGTTCGGCGTCGCCGAACAACGTTGTAGACTCCACTCCGCCGCACAAATTCTGCCATAATTCACCGACACTGGCAGCGCCGGGAAAGCGGCCCGCCATGCCAATAATCGCAATGCCGTCAAGTTCTGAGTTTTCCTGCGAATTTGTCATAAATTAGGGTTTTTTGGTAGATTGCTTTTGCCGTTTAAAAGCAGCTTTTTGCCGATCGGCCCTGTCTTGAAATTTGTTGTTAGATGGGCTTGCAGTCTGTCCCTGATTTAAATAATTTGCCAATTGGGCGATCGTCGGGTGCTGGAACAATTTCACAACCGGTAAGTCTTTAGCTAGCAGATCCCGGACTTGGACTGCAACTTGCAGCGTCATCAAAGAATTGCCTCCAATCTCGAAGAAATTGTCGTGAATGCCGATGCGATCGAGCTTCAGCAGCTTAGACCAAACACCTGCCAGCAAAAGCTCCAACTCGCTTTGCGGTGCAGCGTAACTCTGGGACTGTTCTTGTCGCTGCGAGTCAGGTGCCGGCAGGGCGCGGCGGTCGATTTTCCCGCTGGGCGTCTTCGGCATCGCCTCAACATTCACAAACACCGCAGGCACCATGTAATCTGGGAGTTGCCCTTGCAGGTAAGGGCGGAGTTCGGCTATTGCCAATTTCTCCTCTGGATTGGCAACTATGTATGCAACCAGTCGTTTGTCCCCCGGTGCGTCTTCCCGCGCCAGCACCACAGCTTGTTTGACGGCGCGATGTTTTGCCAGTGCGGTTTCGATTTCTCCCAACTCTATGCGGAAGCCGCGAATTTTGACTTGGCCGTCAATCCGCCCGATGTACTCGATGTTACCGTCGGGCAGGTAGCGAGCTAAATCTCCTGTTTTGTAAAGGCGATCTTCTGAAGGCAGAAGGGAAAGATCGGATTCGATCGCGCTTATTTCATTGTGTTTAAAAGGATTGGGAATAAATTTTTCAGCAGTCAAGTCCGGGCGGTTGAGATAGCCCCGGGCCAAACAGATACCCCCGATGTACAGTTCTCCCCCTACTCCTAAAGGTATAGGCTCACCATCTTTTTGTAACAGATATATCTCCGTGTTGGCAATAGGGCGGCCGATCGGAGGCAGTGCGGGCCAATCTCCGGGCGGGCCTGCGAGGGTATAAGCTGTTACAACGTGGCTCTCGGAGGGGCCATATTGATTGTGCAGAGTACAATTTTCTAGCTGCTGAAAGAAACTGGCTATGTAACGGTTGACTTGCAACTGTTCGCCGGCGGTGATTACTTCGCGCAGCGATTTCGGTATTAGCTGATAGGTATCGGCTGCTTCGGCTAAATGTTGCAGGGCGATAAAAGGGAGAAACAGTCTTTGAATCTTTTGTTTGTCGATTAGCTGCAACAAACTCTGGGCATCTCGCCGGATTTCTTCTGTGATGAAAACGAGGGTGCCGCCGGCACACCAAGTACAGAACATTTCTTGAAACGAGACATCGAAGCTGAGAGATGCAAATTGCAGGGTTTTGGCTGCGCCTTCAAGGGTCGAGTTTTGCAGTTGCCACGCAATTAGGTTGACTAAGGCGCGGTGCGGGAGGGGAACTCCTTTGGGTTTGCCTGTGGAACCTGATGTATATATTGTATAAGTTAAATTTTGGGGAGAGACGGTGCTAGCTGGGTTCTCCGTGCTGTGACTGCTGATTGTTTCCCAGTCTGCGTCCAAGCAAACGGCGCGGGCTTGATGTGCGGGCAACTCCGATATTAAGTGAGATTGAGTGAGGATAACCGGAGCTTGGGTGTCGGCTAACATGAAGGTCAGCCGTTCTTGGGGGTAGGCCGGATCGAGAGGAACGTAAGCTGCGCCTGCTTTGAGAACGCCTAAAACGGCGATCGCAATTTCTAAGGAACGTTCCATGCAAATAGCTACTAAAACATCGGCCCCGACGCCTAATTGCTGCAAGTAATGGGCTAGTTGATTGGCTTTGGAATTGAGTTCCAGGTAGGTGAGTTGCTGTTGGAGGTTTTGGGAAAAAACGGCGGCAATGGCATCGGGCGATCGATCGACTTGTGCTTCAAATAATTGGTGAACGCATTTATCTTGGGGATAATTTGCTTGAGTTTGATTCCACTCCTGCAACTGAGCAAGTTCGGCTGCTGTCAGCATTGACAATTTGCTGATTTTCTGCTGAGGATTCGCGGCTATACTTTCTAGCAAAGTTTGCAGGTGTCCCAACATTCGGGTAATGGCGATCGGATCGAACCGCTGGCGATCGCCAGCAATTTTTAGCAGCAGTTCGGTTCCTCCGTATGCGTAAACTGTTAGGGGAAAACTTGTCTGTTCTAAAAGCTGAAATTCTCGGTTTTGCCAGTTGCCACCCAGAGCTTGCAAGGCAGAGTTAATGTGAGATTTTTCAACTACTAGCAGGCTTTCAAATAAAGCTGTGCCGCGGGGAATCTCGCTCCATTCTTGAGTTTTTGCCAGCGGCACGTTCCCGTATTCTTGAAAAGCCGTCCACTGAGTTTGCAGTTGTTTGAGCCAGTCGATCGCTGGTAGAGCGGGAGATACAATTACCCGAAATGGCAAAGTATTTATGAATAATCCTACCGCTGATTCTGCGTTTTCTAGATTCTGCGATCGGCTGTTGCAAATAGTTCCAAATACTACATCTTCAGAACCGGAACAGCGGCTTAAAAGTAAAGCCCACGCTCCTTGCAGCAGGGTATTTAGGGTTAGTTGGTGTTCTTGAATTAGGGAGTTTAAGGCTGCGGTTACGGTACTAGAAAGCCGAATTTCTGGTTCTGCTGATAAATTTTCTGTTGGTGTCAGGAACAGGCCAGATGCCTGTTCCACAACTGATGAATTTCCTGGTGGGACGGGCATCTTGCCCGCCCTTGAAAAATCCCCAACCAGAGGGGTAGGAGCGCTGAAACCGCTTAAGTATTGTTTCCAGAATGTTTCTGCTTTCGAGATGTCTGGCTGCTGCCTCCACTCGATGCAATCTCGATCGCAGCGGGGCGGTTTTAATTCTAATGGTCGATCGGCACATAGAGATTCGTACAAGGTAAAAACTTCTTGCAAAACAGTTATTGCAGAGGTACTGTCAAGCAAAATGTGGTGATAAGTCCAGATGAGTTTGTACTCGGTTTCCGACAAGCGGAACCAAGCCAAACGCATCAGCGGGGGTTGAGTGAGGTCAAAGGCTTGCAGGCGATCGGCTTCCAAATAGGTTGCGAGTTGGTTTGCACGATCGCCCTCCGACAAATTTCGCCAGTCTAGTTCAACGCTTGGGAGTTCAACTTGGTGATGTACCATTTGCAGGGGAACTTCTTTACCTGACCAAGAAAAGCTGGTTCTCAAGATTGGATGCCGCTGCACTATTTGCTGCCAAGCTTTGATGAAAGCTGAAACATTCAAATTTTCCCGAATACTACAGATCGCTTGTTCGATGTCTATCCCTGATTGTTGACCCGAAAGGCTGTCGAACAACATCCCTTGCTGTATCGGTGAAAGTTGATAGGAAGATTCACTATCAGTAGTTGGGGATTGCGGGCGATCGTCTGCTGGCAATGACATATTTATATGTAAGTATTGATGGAAAAGACTTGTGAGCAACTGTAGCCGGATTTTTAAGGCTTTTTTAAGTAACTATTTATCCCCAAACACCGTAAAATTACGGTAAAATTATCGCTAGCGTGTATCTGAATGTTTGGTTTTTGGGGGTGCAATATTTTATCGGCTCAGCCGATGTTAACTCAAACTCTACCGCGCTGTAAAGTATCATTTATACATTTTACGGATACATTCGCTCAAGAGCATTTCCCGTTCGGCAACCGTGTAATTCCACAGCCTGTAAATGTGAAAATTGCTTAATATTCTGTTGACGATCGACTTTCGTCTCTCAAGAATAACTAAAGCTTTCAACATCTGCTATAACAAGCTGACATCCGCACTCAACAGCAATGATTTGCATCCTGTCTGCTGGCAATCGCTGTGCTATATTAGCTACAGCCAACCTCAACCTTTAAAGAAATCTATGGGATATTTGATTGGTGCGATCGTCTTCGGAATGTTAATTTGGGCTGGATTCGATATCGCGCATACCATCCGCAACAGGGAACTGAATCGCTCCGAAATCAACAAAAAAATTCAAGCTGAAATGGTCAAAGAGACATATTGCTGTCAATTTTTTGATTCTGAATAAGCACAGAAATTATAAAATATCGTTTTCTGACGCACCGTTTATTGGCTGGTGCGTCAGCGGAAGGGTGCGTCAGATTAGAGATTTTCAAGAAGTATGAAAAATCGAATTATGACGCACCATTTATATCATGTTCGGTAAATTAGTTATAATTTGTCATTGCGAGCGGAACGCACGCAGTGAAGCGAAGCAATCGCCACCATCTGAGATTGCGACACGAGCGCGAACAATGACAAGTAATTAGCCGAACATGATATTATCGAGCGGTGCATCAGCTTGGAGATTGTTAGTTTGTGGCGCAAATAATGTGAATTGACGCACCCTAGTTATTCGAGTATTTAATGAATGGAAAATACAATTTAAAATTTTCCATTCATCGATCGTTATTACCCCTTAGCCTCAACCCAAATCGTCATCCCCTCAACCCTCAAACCTTTGCCGCGAGTGCCGCAATATTGACCGTTAGCAGTAACAGGAGTATCGCCTACATTCTGAATGTGAGCCGTATAAAATACGTCGTATTTATCAGCTTGCGGCCCAGTCAGCCGCGCGGCAAATCCCTCAATGCGCTTCGCTTTGCCCCGGAAGCCAGCTAGCTCGCCTTCCGATATCCAAGCAGTGTCGCCAACTCCTTCAACGTGAGCCATGTACTGCAAATTTAAACCGGCAACGGGAGGCTCTATTTTAATTTGAAATCCTTCCACGCGGCGGCCTTGAGCGCGTGTGCCGGCATATTCTCGATCGCTAAAAGTTCGATCGCCAATTCCTTGAATGTGCGCCAACACTTTTAAACCCACAGGCGCCGCTGTTTGGGAACTAGCAGACGGCGCGATCCAAACTTTGATGCCCTCGATTCTCAAAGCTTTGCCGCGAGTGCCGCAATATTCGCCGTTGGAGGACACATCGGTGTCGCCGATATTCTGAATGTGAGCGCTATAAAATACGTCGTACTTATCAGCTTGCGGCCCGCTCAACCGCACTGCAAATCCTTCAATTCGTTTCGCTTGACCCCGAAAACCCGCCAATTCTCCTTCGCTGAGCCAAGGAGTATCGCCAACACCTTCGACGTGAGCCATGTACTCGACATTTAAGCCGGGAATTGGGGGATCGATATTAATTTGAAATCCTTCGACGCGCCGTCCTTGAGCTTTAGTACCCGCGTATTCTTGAGCACCGAAAGTTCGATCGCCAATTCCCTGAATGTGCGCCAAAACTTTGATTCCCAAAGCGCCCTCTACAGGAGCCTGTTGAATGTTGCGAGGTGCGCCAAAAACAATGTTCCCGGAGCCGGTTGTCTGGAGGGACTGAGGTACTTCGACGCTGGGAACGATAATCACCTCGTGCATGGGTGCCGAAGGTGCGGGGGATTCCAAAATCTGGATCTGTGGCGCAACTGCAACTTGTTTCGGCGCAACATTTCCCGACGGAATGATAATCACTTCAGGTAAGGGTTGGGCGCTGATTTTTGGTTCGGGCGCTGCTTTCAATGCGGGTTCGACTTTAGCAGGTGCTGCTTTTACCATCTCAGCAATGGTTAATTTGCCTCTAGAAATGGCGACGGCTATTTGTTTGCCAAAAGCGGCGCTGACTGTTTCTTCGAGGATGACCCACTGTTCGTCGTCTAATTTGTCTTGCTGTTCCACCAGGGCGAGCACTGCTGAAACTGGGTGCTTGCCGCTGACTAAAGATTCAGCGTCGGAATGCAGTTGAGTTGGGGTTGATTCGGAAATCGCGCGGTGCAGTTCGCGGGCTTTGGCATGAACTGATTGTAAGGGCGCGAAGTCGCTTTGTTCGCGGTGGGCGATCGCCAATACTCGATCGATAACTTTCAAAGCTGCGTCGCGAATTTCTGCTTTACCTTCGGAAGCTGCTACAGTCTCGACTAAGTTTTGAATGTCTTTGAGCGAAGCAATTTCCCCCGGCGCGATCGTGGATTTGTTGAGTTCGAGAGCTTGTTTTTGGACTGTGGCAAAGTTGCGGCTGTAGGTGGCGACTTCTTGCAGCAAGCTGTCAGAGGGAGGAAGGCCCGAGTCTTGCAGTTGTTTGGCTGCTTGGGAAAGGCGATCGGCCAAATTAGCATAAGTTTCCGATAGTCGGGCTATTTGTTGTAGCAAATCTTTATGAACTGGTTCCATATGTCTTGCCGTAAATATTTAACTTGCTGATTATAGACGTTGAGCGTCTTCTGAAGGTACAAGGCAGTAGTCATTAGTCATTAGTCATTAGTCATTAGCCATTAGTTCGAGGGAAGAAGAAAAATGCTCCCACTGTGAAACTCCCCCACTCGGACACTCTCCGACTCCACCACCCGGACACTCTCCGACTCCCCCCTCCCCCCCTTCTCCTGTGGCATCCCCCGCGTGATCGCCGTCACACCCGTGCAAATACTTAGTCACACTCTGCTACTCCGGCTGTCACGACCGACCTTTAAAAATGTCACACCAATTGAGCAATAGCCGTCACTGCCGATTCGCTTAAAACGGTTGATACTGAAACTTCAACCAATAAAACCCACAAGTGTTATGGTACTGATTCGCGACCTCGCCCAACAAGCTCTGACCCTAGGCTATCTCACTATTGAAGCCGAAAATCAACTGCGGCGGATGTTAACTACTACCAAGTATGAGCTGGAAGACTTAAATGCTTTTATGGCTCTGCAACTAGCAGCTATGTCCGGAGGAGTGAAACAAGAGTCTCGCGAGCGGAAACAATTTGAACTGTTTGGCGAGACAGCCTCTAAAACTTCCTGTTAGTAATTAGTTGGCTTTTGATGGGTGCAAAATTAGTAAGGGACATTTCGATCGTGCAGATTCGTGAAGTTGTAAAACAAGCTATTGCCGCTGGATATCTGAGTGTGGAAGCGGAAAATGAAATGCAGCAGATTTTTTCGTCAGCTAAATGTGATTTGGAAGATTTGAATGCTTTTATGAGCTTGCAGTTAGCTGCGATGGCGGGTCGCGTGAGGCAAGAGTCCTTGGAATCGATAAAAGTGTCAAATTTTCAGGAAGTAAATTAATCAGCTTTATTCAATTCTTTGACGCGACAAATATTAATTTATCTGCCAAAAAAAGGCTGATATGATAATTAAATTGTACTCAAATTTATCCTAAATTCATTAATAGTAAAAATATTGCTAATTTGGTTTTATCGGTATCGATCGAAATCCAATTAAATTTAAATTAATATTCAAGCTGGTAGTGAGGACTTGAGTCCTCAAAGGCAAGGCTTGGACGATCGGACATATCAAGGTGTAGTCAACGTGTTTGCGTCGTAACGGTTGAGCATTATTCTTGAGATGTTATTTATTATTAATTAGCTAGTAAATAAAAACATCACTCGCCGGAAACAGATCTTTCGAGCATTTGAGCTAATTTTTTACCACCTAGACAGGTCTGGCTTGGATGAGGGGCAATAATTTACGATCGGTGATTAACTGGACTTGGTATGAAACAGCTAATATTATCTATCCTCAATCGACCCCATCAAATTGGTTGGTAGTGAGGGCTAAAGTCCTCAGAAAACTCCCTCGGACTTTGGTCGTCACTACAAACTTTATAACGGTTATTTTACCAGACGTTATATAATGACTGAGACTATTTGCGACTCTGACGCTCTAACTCTTTAATTACTCTTAGAACAAACAGCGACATTAAAGCGCCAATTAATGCCAGTTGCCACAATCCGCATCCTGCCGCAGTTCCTAAAGCTGCTGACACCCAAATAGCGGCCGCAGAGGTGAGCCCGTGAACTTCAACTTTGCCTATTTCCTGTTGATTTTGTCGCAGGATTTCTCCGCCTCCCAAAAACCCAATCCCGGCAGCAATGCCTTGAATTACGCGATCTACAGCATATCCTCCATTTTCATTTTTACCCATTGCTAGCGGTATTAAAACAAACAAGGCAGAACCCATACTTACTAGCATATGAGTTCTTAATCCCGCTGGTTTCTGTCTGAGTTGGCGCTCCCATCCAATAATTCCGCCAACGGGTGCATCTCACTTTTGCGAATGTGTCAAAAAAGAGTTAAAATGAAAAAGCTAGTAAAATCGTCAAATAAAGATGAGGTAAAGAAAATGA
>NZ_SRRZ01000142.1 GCF_013179805.1 Microcoleus asticus IPMA8
TCATTTTCTTTACCTCATCTTTATTTGACGATTTTACTAGCTTTTTCATTTTAACTCTTTTTTGACACATTCGCAAAAGTGAGATGCACCCAAGGGGCAAGGCAAAAGAGCGCGGAGAAATCAAGACTTGCATTCCTTATTTATACCATTTTATTTTTTAGATTTTATATTTTAAATTGCGGTTTGGAGCTTGCCTAAAGTTACATTCTTTTTTCAAACAGGTATTACTACGAACCTACTAGAATTAGCGTTAATTTACGGACAGGCTGTGAGATAGTGTTCAGTTAATTGCCCGCAATTAGCACCTGTTTGTATTGAGCAATGCAAGTCCTCTATTTCTGGAGTAACCAAGACTTGCAGCCCTTAATATGAACCTAATTACGAACTTAATGACGGTTGTCTAACCGGACACAATTTTACTCATTTGAGTCAATTAAGTTTTCGGCGGTTTGGGCAGCACAACTGTAAACACGCTGCCTTGGCCGACATTGCTGCTAATAGCAATTTCACCATTAAAAGGTTTTAAAAGTTCAATACAAGTATAAAGCCCGAGGCCAGTTCCTGTCGGTTCGCCTTCGGTTTTTTCCTCGCCTTTAGGTGGCTTGGATGTGTAAAAAGGGTCAAAAACTTTTGACAAATCTTCTGATGATATGCCACATCCCGTATCTGCAATATCCATGTATATGTTCGAGTCGTCTTGCCGAGTCACGATAGTTAGTTCCCTGCTTTTCTTTTCCCACATAGCATCCATTGCATTATTAATTAAATTATAAAATACTTGAGATATATAGGAATAAATTAAGGGAATGCTGGCAATTTCTTCGTCATAAAAATATTTTTTTCTAATCTTATTTTTAAAATACAGGTTGCCTTCCAATAGCTGAACTTCTCGCTGCACTAAATCGTTGATATTCACAGAGTGCAAATCTTGCTTTTGCTCTTTTCTGCTTTTCATCATTAGAGTATCCATGATCTGATTGATTTTTGCGACAGCTTGGAAAATATACTTAGTATAATTAAACAGAGACTCATCTTGAATTTTTGTGGCTTTTGTTTCAATCAAATCGACGCTAGTCTGGATCACTTGCAGCGGACTTTTGAGGTTGTGCACCATTCCCTGGGTCAAACGTCCGATGATCGCTGTTTTTTCCTGGTCGATTAATTGCTTGGTTTTTTGTTCGACAAGTCTTTCTAGGTTTTGATTGAGGTGGGCAAGTTCGAGGTTTTTTTCTTCGAGTTTTTTTTGCAAGCTGCGGATTGTCAAGTGAGTTTGAATGCGACTCAACACTTCTTCGTGCTGGAAAGGCTTAGTGATGTAGTCAACGGCTCCTGTTTGAAAGCCTTTTACTTTATCAAGCGTATCGGAAAGGGCGCTCATAAATATAATGGGAATGTCTCGCGTTGACGTGTCTGCTTTCAAACGCAGGCAAGTTTCAAAACCATCAATTCCTGGCATCATGATATCCAAAAGAATTAAGTCTGGATGGATGTATTCAATTTGCTCGATCGCACTTTCGCCGTCGAGAGCCACTAATACTTTAAACCCGTAATTCCTTAACAACTCGAAAAGTACGTCAAGATTTGTTTGGTTGTCATCTACAATTAGTATGATGCTTCTTTCGGAATTCTTATCGTTCATATTAAAGGGAAACATTTAAATTTTTGAGTTTAGAGTTTTGGGCTGTGAATTTAAATCTGATTCAAGGGATTTTAGGCTGCTTTAGAAACCCGGTTGCTTCCTAGATGCTTCTATTTAGAATAACCCTTTTAGGAGCGGGCTGCGAGTGCGGATTCTACAAGCAAATTAAGTTGTCACTTCGCGGGAACCCAGAGTCCCTGATTGAGAATGGTACTCTGGGCGCGAGATTTAACTGATTTTGAGTTGTCTGTTAGCTACAGTCAATTTTAGGACAAATGTTCCTTCAAAAAATCTCGAATTTGCTTGAGCTGAAATCCTTTAGTAAGTTGGCGCAGGTGATGAACGAAAGGCACTAATGTCGGATCAGAATGTTGGAGTTTAGCAGTTTCTTCCAGAATAGCTTCAATATCGCCCATTGCAGCCAATCTTAACAATGCCAAGACTGATTCTGAGGGAGGAGACACTATCGTTGAGTCAGCAGCAGCAATCTCAGATGATGCTGTGGGGGTTTGAGCTTTCCGCTTTTTGGTTTCTCCTCCTTCTTCGTAAACCCATTCTAGTCTCAAATGCAGGCGCAATAATTCTAAAAGCTCTTTAGTTTGAATCGGTTTGGTGAGAAAACTATCGCAACCTGCTTGCAGGCTCTTTTGCCTGGTAGTCTCGTAAACGTTAGCGGACAAAACAAGGATAAGCACATCTTTTAATTCCGGCAACTGTCGCAGCCGCCTGGTAGCTTCCCAACCGTCCATTACGGGCATCAGCAAATCCATTAAAATTATATCCGGTAGAAATTCCTGTGCTTTGTGTATGCAGTCTTTGCCGTCTGTAGCTTCTGCAATTTCAAAGCCCAAACGAGAAAGCAGCCTCTGTAGCAGGGCGCGATTTACTTCGTGATCGTCCACGATGAGCACTTTCCGCTGGCGGCCGCTAAAACCGACAAGCCGGCGTTTTTCTTGCGTGGAGGGGAGTTCAGAAGATTGGGCGAGTGCGGGCAAGTCTAGATCCAACCAAAATATGCTGCCTTTGCCGGAGGTACTTTGGACGCGAATTTGGCTACCCATCATTTTGACTAATTTTTGGCTGATGGAAAGTCCCAGTCCGGTACCTTCGACGAAATTGCTACGATCGCCCACTTGATGAAAAGGCAAAAATATTTCTTCTAATTTATTCTGCCCGATGCCAATTCCGGTATCTTCGATTTGAAAGCGGATTTTAGCGGTAGAGCCACGATCGCCCCTATTTGCTACTGTTATCACCTCAGACGCTTCTTTTGTTCCCAGCGGCGAGAGCGACATTTGCTGCGCGTCTAACTTTGCGGTCAAATTGATTGTTTGAGTGGAAACTTCTGCTGTTAAACTCGAATTTTTGCCGTTAATGTGAGGATAATTTTCGGCTGAATTTTCTGCATAACCGACTTTGAATGTAACGCCGCCGCTGTCCGTAAACTTAACGGCATTGCTGAGCAAATTAATCAAAACTTGACGCAACCTTTTTTCGTCAACCAAAATGGCGTCTGGCAGAGCCGAAACCTGCTCGTAATTAAAGGCAATTCCTTTTTGATCCGATCGCATCTGGAACAAATCAACAATACTTTTAACAAAGCTGGGAAAATGCACGTTCGCCGGTGACAGTTCCATTTTACGAGCTTCGATTTTCGAGAGGTCTAAAACATCATTAATCAGCATCAGCAGGTGGTTGCCGCACTGGTTAATGTTGTTGAGACTTTCTTGCTGCTCGGCGGTAAAATTTTTATCCAGTTTGAGCAGTTGAATGTATCCCAAAATCCCGTTCAAAGGCGTCCGCAACTCGTGGCTCATGTTGGCGAGAAAGTCGCTTTTAGCGCGGTTAGCCGATTCCGCGGCTTCTTTAGCTAATTGCAGGGCGGCTTCTGCAAGCTTGCGCTCGGCAATTTCGGTTTGTGCTTGTTTAAATAGCGTCGATTGCTGAATGGCGATCGCCAACTGCACCCCCAATTGTTTCAGGCACTCTGCCTCCAATTGCTGCCAGGGACGCGGGCCTGTGCAGTGGTGGGCAATTAACAGCCCCCACAAGTTTTTGCCTTGCACAATTGGCACTACCAGATTCGCTCTCACGTCGAGCCGAGTCAACAAACTCAAGTGGCACTCGGCCATGCCGGCATTGTAAACATCTTCTGCGGCTGTAATTCTGCCGTCTTGGTAAAGAGTAACGTAGGCTTTCCCAAAACAGGGGTCATGAATTTTCATTCCTACAATTGGTCGGACATTTTCCGCAACAGACTCGACAGCAATAAACCCACTCCCATCCGGATTGAATTGGTAAATAACAGTGCGGTCTACTTGCAAAAATTGCCGCACCTCTTCGACACTTTTGGTGAGAATTTCTTCTAAATTGAGAGAATATCTAATGCGTTCCAGCATAGCTACTGCCAACTGCTCGCGATTTAATCTCTGGTGCAAAATCATTTCAGATTCTTTGCGTTTTGTGATGTCTGTAATAACTCCCACTAAGCCGATTAAATGACCATTTATATCTTGAATGCTGTCGGCTCGCACCAAAGCAGTAACAGCTTCGCCGCTTTTAGTTTGCAGCGCAACTTCGCCAGACCAAGAGCGACCTTTGCGAAGATTTTTATAAATTAGTTTATAACTTTTAGGTCGGACGTAAAGCACGGCGATATCGGCAAGATCGTTGAGTTCTTCCACTGTGTAGCCGTAACGCTGAATAAAGGCTTGATTGTGGTAAATAGACAGCCCTTTCAAGTCGGCGATAACGATCGCGTCGCTGGTACTTTCGACGGCTTGAGTGACCCGCAGCAATGCTAATTCTGCTGCTTTGCGATCGCTGATATCCGTCATCGAACCCACCATCCGCAGGGGATTGCCGGCTTTGTCCCACACTGCTTGAGCGCGGGCGAGCACCCATTTATAGCTGCCGTCTTTGCACTGCAAGCGGTATTCGGTGGCGTAATTGGGGGTTTGGCGATCGAGATAATTTTGGATAGCTGCTTGCACTCGCGAGCGATCGTCTTGATGGATGCGATCGATCCATGCGTAGTTGCTGCTGTCGATTTCGCCGTCTGTGTAACCGATAATTTCTTGCCAGCGAGCCGATCGAAAAGCTTCATTTGTTTGAAGATCCATATCCCAAATTCCGTCTTGATTGCCTTTGAGAACTAACTGCCAGCGTTCTTCACTTTTCCGCAATTCTTCTTCGGCTTGTTTGCGCTGAATATGAGCGCCCAACTGAGTCGCTACTGCCTTGACCAACTCTACTATACGCGGTTCCATAACCGATCGATCGCGCTTGCAGAATACTAAAACTGCCAGCACATTTGAGCTAGCGCAAATTGGCACTCCGAAACAACTTTTTAATCCCAATGCTGTCGCCATTTGCGATCGGGCAAAAAGATAACTTTTGGCTACAGAAATATCTTCAATCCATTCTACTTTTCGGGTTGACCAAATCCGTCCGGGTACCCCCACTCCGGTGGCGAATCTAATTTTTTTACTTTCGCGGCCGAACCTATCTAAATCGCGATCGCTAGCGTACCAAGTTTCGCTGTGTTCCAAAAAAGTACCGTTAGCAGCCGGTATCCAGGCTTCCGCAAAATTCCAGCCGATCGCATTGCACAGCAACCGCAGGATATCTGCGAGGGCGCTGTGAAAATCGACAGACTGACTAATAGCTTGAGTTGCTGCCAGCAACAGCTTGATTTCATCTTCTGCTTGCTTGCTTTCTGTAATATCAGTTCCCGTGCCGAGAATTTGTTTTAACTTGCCGTCTGCTGTTTTCGCAAATACAGTATCTCGGCTGACAATCCAGCGCCAAGAACCATCCTTGTGCCTGATTCGGTATTCAATTTCAAAAATATCCCCTTCCGTACCCGTTTCGACTTGCTGTAAATAATCAGGTATTTTGATTGAATCTTCCGGGTGCATTAAAGTTGACATCATCCACGGGCCAATTGCCTGAATCTCCTCTACTATATACCCGAGAATTTGGTATATAGAATCGTTCGCATAGATAGTTTTTTGTTCTATTAAGTCGTAAACATACAACATATTAGGACTTGCCCCAGCAATTTGCTGAGTGAACCGCTGGCTTTCTCGCAGTGCTGCTTCTGTTTGTTTTCTTTGGGAAATATCACGAACAATGCAAATGGTTTCCCCGCCGGGCAGCATTGTCAGGGAGACATCTATAGGGAATTTCGATCGGTCGCGGCGGCATCCTACTGCTTCAGTGCTGTAACAACCTTTCTGCATTACAGTCGGCATGACTTCTTGCTCGAACCTTTGCAGTTCTGCACCTTCGTAGAATATTTTCCAACTTTCACCTAAGATTTCTTCGAGAGAGTCGTAACCGTAGATTTTGAGTTGGGCTGCGTTGCAATAAATCACCTCTTCCCCCGCACTGATTATGGCGATACCTTCGGAAGCTTGGGCCATTGCTGCTGCTTGCCTGTGGAGTAATGACTCGGATCGTTTGCGTTGAGTGATGTCGCGGACGATCGCAATAATTTCGTCATCGGGGCAGAAAACAATTCTCGCTTCAAAATCGTAAAGCTCACCATTAACTGGCATTTGATATTCTACAACTTGAATCTCCCCGGTATCGATCGCTTGTTGATTGCCGGACAAGATTTTTGCAGCAAAAGCAGCAGGCAATATGTCTTGTGCTTTTTGGCCGATTACTCTTATTTTAGGTAGGATATTCTCAAAATCTTTGGCAGGTTTGAAGTCTACAAAAGTGCCGTCTGCCCGACAGCGAAATATCATGTCCGGTATCGCATTTAAAAGAGCGCGGTTGGTGGCTTCGCTCTTGCGCAGTTCAGCTTCAGCTTGCTTGCTAAATGTAACGTCGCGAGCAACTGCATACATCAAACCTTCTTCTGCAAACGGCGATGCCGTCCACGACAGCCATTTATAAGTGCCATCTTGGCAAAGATAGCGGTTTTCTAAGTTAATAATCGGGTTGCCATTTTTAATTTTTTCTAATTCAGCTATAGTTATTTCTCGGTCTTCTAGATGCACGAACTCTATAAAAGGTTGGGCTAGCATTTCATCGCTGCTGTAACCTATTACATTTGACCAAGCCGGGTTTAAGCGTTTGAAATAGCCGTCCAAACCTGCAATGCAAAGTAAATCAAGCGAGAGATTAAAAAATCGATCGCGGTCTTGCTGGGTTTGTTTTAATTCCGTAACATCCATCACCAAACCGTCCCAAACGATATCACCGTTTGCTTGCTTTTCTGGCTTCGAGGCACCTTGCAGCCACTTCACTTTGCCCTGGATAATTTGTCGCCACTGGTGCTGCCAAGGTTGCAGAGTCATTGCTGAAATTTTTATCGATTTTTCAAAGCCTGTGAGGTCATCTGGATGAATTGTTTCATAAGCAAAATTTTTCTTTTTTTCTATTTCTTTTGCTTCTAATTGGTAAAGGTTCTTGCTGCCAGAAGAAACGTAAGTAAAATACTTTCTTCCCCCCGGCTCTAACCGGAATTGATAAATCATTCCCGGCACGTTGGATGCCATTTTTTGCAATCTAGCTTCGCTCTCTTTCAAAGCTAATTGTTGCCGTTTGTACTCTGTGACATCTCGAATAGTCCCGACTAAAATTTTACTGCTGTCAGTTGCTTTGAATACACTTTTTTTTATCGAAATAATGCGTTTGTTTCCGGCCCTGTCTGTAAATTTTTCTTCCGTTTCTTCAGCGATGCCAGTTCTGAATACCTCTTCGTCTTTTTGCCAAAATTTTTGGGCTTTTGCTGGTGACAAAAATTCGTATCCCGATTTACCGATCAGTTCTTGCCGCCTTTTTCCCATCAAGTCACAAAAAGCGTCGTTTAATACGACCCACCTGTGCTGCTCGTCTTTGACAAAAATCGGGTCGGGAGTAGCATTAATCGTGTGATTTAAAAAATCTTCTGATGCTTTTAATTTAGCTTCGTAATGGTAGCGATCGCTCACATCCAAGATTACTTTAATCATCCGGTCGATGGAGCCGTCCCGGCCGCGAATACAGCGCAGGGAAACTCTAGTATAAACTGTTGTTCCGTCTTTTCTGCGCCACCTTTTGTCTAAAACATAGCCTTCGCTGTCCCCTGCAAAAATTTTATTTAACTGCTCTACACTAGCTTGCCTGTCTTCAGGAAAACCCCACCGCTGCCAATTTTCGTGAAAAAAATCTTGGCGATCGTATCCCAGCAAGTCGCACAAAGCATCGTTCACTTCCAAACACCGGCATTTTTCGGGTTCTGAGGGGGAAAGTGGAGGAGCAAGAATGGCAATCCCAACGAGAGAATTCTCGACTACCGAGCGATATTTTTCTTCGCTTTTTCGCAAAGCTTCTTGGTTGTGCTGCCGCTCGACTGCGTAGCGGAGCGATCGAATTAACACTTCGCTGTCGATGTTTCGCTTGACTAGATAATCTTGAGCTCCGGCTTGGATTGACTGTATGGCAAGTTCTTCATCGTTGCGTGCTGTCAGTACGACAATCGGAGTATTTAGGCTGTATTCTTGTATTTTGACAATTGTACTTAAGTCTTGGCTGTCGGGCAGCGAAAGGTCTAGTAAAATCACATCAAAATGTTCGCCGATCAAAAGTTGCTGCGCTTTGCTGAGACGATCGGTACAGCTTACTGACAGCCTTTGGCGCTCGGATCGGCTAACTTTTGTTTCTAATAATAATTCTTCGATCAGATCGGCTTCGGCTTGATTGTCTTCGACTAGAAGAACTTTAAAGCCGTTTCGCTGTGCGGCTGAGCTCAAAACTGATATCATACACCTTGTTTTTTGTCATAAGGCAGTCGGACTAACTATTATAGCATATAAATAATTGCATCGCTAAAAATACCGCCGCTCCAAGTTAAAAACTCCCTCGTTCAATAATTACAATCGGCTCTATGCGACTGTGTTTTTTCTCTAACTAGGTCAACGCAATCAGAGGTAAAATTTTAACGGTTTTTAGATGCTCGGTTTCAGGAGGAAACTAAGCTGCTTCGTGTTGTGTTTTTTGAGCGATCGCCCCGGTCAGCCGATTTTAGATTTTAAATTTTAGATTTACTCCACAGATGAATGGCGAAGCTTGAACAAGGGTCTAAAATTTTGGCCGGCTCACGACTCGTGTCGTTCACAAGTATCCGTTTTTGGGCGGGCCTGCCGATCGCGCGATCGAAACCCACCCTTTGTTGCCATTCGATTCCGCTACCAATACAATTCGAGCGCTATCCCCGCACCAATGCGCGCTCAGCGCCAAAAAAGCGGTGGGAACTATCTTTGATATTCACATTTTTACCATTTATTTTACGATAGCTTACTTAAACTCATTACTGCCATTTCTTTACTTTTTGCAATCAAATAAATTTTCTTCACAGCTCTTGCTATTTACCCAAAAAGTGATACTCTTGAAATAGAGGGGATCAAAAAGTCTGCTGGAGACAGCCTCAGAAAAAATTAGATATTTTTCGCAACAAAACTAGGTTTTAACAATTGACAGTGAATTGAAACTGCTTTGACAGTAAATTGTTTGCTGTCTCGGTATCTAATTGAGCGGAAGTTGAGAGGAAAAAAGCAATGCTGGACAAATTAGCAATTCAACAAAAACCCGTTGTAATTCCGAAAGAAAAAGCCTTAGTATTGTGGTTTGATGAAGTCGGCATCGCCGACATCTCATTAGTAGGCGGGAAAAATGCTTCTTTGGGCGAAATGATTCAACAGTTAACCCCCAAAGGAGTCAGAGTTCCCAACGGATTTGCAACAACAGCACACGCTTACCGTTACTTCATCGAGTCGGCGGGTTTAGAAGCTAAATTGCGCGAAATTTTTGCCGATTTAGACGTAGAAGATCTGCAAAACCTGCGACAAAAAGGCAAGCAAGCGCGGGCACTGATTCTCGACACGCCGTTTCCGCGAGAATTGCAAGCTGCGATCGCCGATGCTTACGAGAAATTGTGCGATCGCTACGGCGACAGTACCGACGTAGCAGTGCGTTCCTCCGCCACCGCCGAAGACTTACCAGACGCCAGTTTCGCGGGACAGCAAGAAACCTACCTCAACGTCCAAGCTTGCGCTGGCGTCCTCGAATGCTGTCACAAATGCTTCGCCTCCATATTCACCGACAGAGCCATTTCCTACCGCCAACAGCGGGGATTCGACCACTTTGAAGTCGCCCTATCTGTCGGCGTGCAAAAAATGGTGCGATCGGACTTAGCATCCTCCGGCGTCATGTTCAGCATCGACACCGAAACCGGATTCAAAAACGCCGTATTAGTCACCGCCGCCTACGGATTAGGCGAAAACGTCGTCCAAGGCACCGTCAACCCCGACGAATACTTCGTCTTTAAACCAACATTAAAACAAGGTTTTCGCCCGATTTTAGACAAACGCCTCGGCAGCAAAACACTCAAAATGGTGTACGATATCGGCGGTTCTAAATACACCAAAAACGTCTCCGTCATCGCAGCAGAAAAAAATAAATTTGCCATACAAGATGATGAAATTCTGCAACTAGCAGAGTGGGCCGCAGTCATCGAAGAACACTACTCCCAAGTGCGCGGGACTTATACCCCGATGGACATTGAGTGGGCAAAAGACGGCAATACAGGCGAATTGTTTATCGTCCAAGCGCGACCCGAAACAGTACAATCTCAAAAGTCGGCTAAAGTTTTGCGCAACTACAAATTGCAAGGTTCCAGTGCAATTTTGGCAAAAGGACGCGCCGTTGGCGAATCAATCGGACAAGGCAAGGCCCGCGTGATTTTAGACGTTCACAGAATCGCTGAATTTCAATCAGGAGAAGTTTTAGTTACCAACAAAACAGACCCGGATTGGGAACCGATTATGAAAAAAGCAAGTGCGATCGTCACCAATTCCGGCGGCCGCACTTGTCACGCCGCAATCATCGCCCGAGAAATGGGAATTCCCGCCATTGTCGGCACCGGCGATGCCACCCAAATCTTGAAAAACCATCAAGAAATCACTGTTTCTTGTTCGGAAGGAGACGAAGGCAAAGTTTATGCCGGTTTGCTTCCTTTTGAAATTCAAGAAACTGCGATCGAGAATTTGCCCCGCACCCGCACTCAAATTTTAATGAATGTCGGGAATCCAGAAGAAGCCTTTGGTTTATCAGCAATTCCTTGCGACGGCGTAGGCTTGGCGCGGCTGGAATTTATCATTGCCAATCACATTAAAGCACACCCGCTGGCACTGATTCACTTTGACGAATTGGCAGATGAATCAGTCAAGGAGGAAATTGCAGAACTGACAGCACTTTACCAACACAAACCCGATTTCTTTACCGACAAACTAGCCCACGGAATTGCCACAATTGCCGCCGCATTTTATCCCAACCCAGTCATCGTGCGGATGAGCGATTTCAAGAGCAACGAATATGCTAATCTTTTGGGAGGGCGACAGTTTGAACCCAAAGAAGAAAACCCGATGATCGGGTGGCGCGGCGCGTCTCGCTATTACGACCCGAATTACCGCGAAGCTTACGCTTTGGAATGCAAAGCATTGAAGCGAGTTCGCGATGAAATGGGCTTGACAAATGTGATTCCGATGATTCCATTTTGTCGCACCCCGGAGGAAGGCCGAAAAGTGTTGGCAGAGATGGCAAAACACGGTTTAGTCAAGGGCGAAAACGGCTTGCAAGTCTATGTGATGTGCGAATTGCCGAGCAATGTCATATTTGCTGACGAATTCGCGCAAGTTTTTGACGGATTCTCGATCGGCTCTAACGATTTAACTCAGCTAACATTAGGATTAGACCGGGATTCTGCTTTAGTCGCGCACATCTTTGACGAACGGAATGAAGCTGTGAAGCGAATGGTAGAAATTGCCATTAAAGCGGCGAAGAAGTACGGCCGCAAGATTGGGATTTGCGGTCAGGCGCCCAGCGATTATCCTGAGTTTGCTCGATTCTTGGTTGAGTTGGGAATTGATTCGATTAGTTTGAATCCAGATTCGGTTTTAAAGACTTTGTTGGATGTTGCTAAGGTGGAAGGTGCGGGTTCGTTGATGGATTTAGCGGGGGATGTTGCTAAAGTTTAACGGTTTTGGTTTTTGATAGGAACCGAGTTTCTCAAACAATAGCTGCGCCCTTTTCTGGTTTGGTTGTTTTTGAACTCGACCCGGTTTCTCATCTCTAGTGCTGTCAAATAACCGATCTCGCGTTTGTAGTGATGAATCTCAGTCCTCTGATTTTTATGAGGACTTGCATTCGTCACTACAAACCTATTTTATTGCGGTAATTGACTGGACATAATATCACACCATACCTGGGCTTCTGGCTTGGTTGAGTCCTGGCGATGCGCTTTACGAAGAAAGTGGCGCCAACAGCGATCGCCCTCCTCACCCGCCAGCAAACGGTTAACGGTTAACGGTTAACGGCATAATAGTTTGAAATTTGGTCGGGAACTTTTCTAATTTAAAACCGTCGTTTCGGAGATAATTTTCTGTTGCCGATCGCCTAAATTCAAACAAATATTCTCCACATAAGCTCTGAAAAAGTGCTAACTGCTCTCCTAATAATTTTCATAGGTTTAGTTCCGTCGCTGGTGTCTTTGTGGGTGATGCGCTCTGCCGAAACCCAAGCCCGCGATAGAATTGCAGCGGCTAGGCTGGCGGTAGCGAATAGACCTCTGCGATCTCAACTAGCAATTGCCGATCGCACTTACATAGAAGGTCTCGGTTATCCGATCGGCGATATCACTTGCGAGTATAACGCCCGCTCTAATTACATTCGCTGCGCTGTCAATCCTTCTGGGCCCTGTCAAGACTGTCGGTACTACCAATCCAGAGCTCTTGACGTTCGCGGTGAAAAGATATAGCTTGTATGGGGGCTTGTATGTAGGCACATTTGCTGATATAATAATCAATGAGTTAATATGTACTTACGTGTCAGGATTATTGTTGGAGCTTGTCTTGGACGACCCGCGCCCAAAGTCAGCAATTAAAACCTAATCGAGTAGTATTGCTGGGTTACAGTTGCCATAAATGGCGGATTGCAATCGGTGTTTTTCTAGTTGAGGACTTACGATCGGAAACCAGGCTTAGACCATAAACTTTGGTTGGGCGACGAGAAATCTAGAAATAAATTGGGTTTCAAGTCTCTTGGGCGTAACTCCCGCAGTTAAGAAAATTAGCGAACAAAAATCGCAAGTAGCTGATGGGCAAATTTCCAAGCCAGTTTCTCCAAAACACCATGAAAAATTCTGCACGAACGATTGTCCCGAGCATTTACTTTAAACAGAAATCCGCTCGAAGACTCGCTTGTTGACAGTTTGAGAAGTTAGTTGTGGGCGGCACTAATCTGTTTTTGCGATCGCAGCGAAACAGTCTCAAACCAGGATTGCTATCTCCAGACTGCAAGTCATAAATTTTTAAGACGCCTCGTCGATACAGGGTATGCCAATTTCAATTGAATCTCATATGTTCCACCATTCTCGCTTAACAGGATTTCCGGCCTGTTCCACAAAAAGTGTATTTTCTTGTGGAGTGGGCAGGAGAAGCCGCCCATAGAAAGGTTATTGAGAATGGTACAAGATCTCAGTTGAATGACACTTCGGGCACGGCCGGCATAATTATGTCACGGCTATAACACCCTAATTAATGTCTAGTTGCTATTGTCCACAGGGTCTGCGCACCAAAACCAAAGAAAGCGACTTTTTTACCGGGAGCAAGGGCTGCACGAAGTCTTTTCGTCCCTCAAACCCCTTTATGCGTCCAGAAATAGTGAAAATTCTCTGCAAATAAAGTGCATTAGACGATCTACAGAAAACCTCATCAAGTAAATTTTTGAGAAGTCCTGTTATTATCTACTGCGCGATGTAAGAGATCTGCGTGTAACAGATACACTCGCTAACAGAAAAGAAAGTCGAAGGCAAAATCTCACCCCATAGATAGATTATTGAGATTTAAACTCTAAATCCTCAACGTTTCTATCGGCGATATTTGCCATGCTATCAACTATCAAGGTAGCACTGCTTTGTGTTGAGTTAAATTCGCTTGTTGCTCTTTCTCTAAGTCAAGCAACAGAGCCTCTTAGTCTACAATTCAACCTTTTCAATACGTGATAACTATCATCTTGAACAGGGTAATTTATCTACAATCATTGAGACAACTTGACAATGCAAAGCATCTGCAAAAGATCACTTTCTCTAAGCCCAAAAATATGTGATTCCACCGCAAAAAAAATTGCGGAAAAAAACTTCCGAAAAATAGCTATTTACGATCATAAAATAACAATAAAAAAAGTAAAAACAGAAGATTGTTTCCTATCCCATAAACTAGATAGTGGCGCGGGAATTCGGCATCCCCCCAGAGAATTTTTACGAGCAACCGAGTCGGTGGGCGCCCTGAGTGTAAAAAATGTATTGTTCATCGATGCCAGAGTAGAGAACTGCGACAGCTTGGCAAGAGGAGCAACAGCCGATACAGAGGTATTTGTACTGGACTCGACGCTGGATGGAGTCGAGCAAATTACTAGAATTCTGGCTAATTGCAGCGATTTAGACAGCCTTCAGATAGTTTCTCACGGTCGAGAAGCGGGGGTGCAGCTAGGATCGATCGAACTCTGCAACGACAACTTAGAAACCTACAGCCATTTGTTACAGCAGTGGGGAAAAGCCCTCAGCGAGAGAGGAGATATTTTGTTATTTGGGTGCAGCGTCGCAGCGGGGGAAAGCGGCGAGGCCTTCGTGCGGCGGCTGAGCTTGATGGTCGGTGCAGATATTGCAGCTTCCGACAACTTGACGGGGAGTGCGGCACTCGGCGGCGACTGGCAATTAAAGTTTGCGACCGGGGAAATAAAAGCGAGTATCGCCATTGAAAAAGAAGTGCTCGAAGCCTACCCTTACGCGCTCGGCACATTAGTTAACGAAACTTTCAAAAACTCCACAGTTAGGGGGCCTTGGATTTACGGGGGAAACGACGGGGCGCTGTTCGATCCCAGCAGCGGGGTTCCAGCAGCCGATCAACTTATCCCCGGTATTACCGGAGGCACTGTATCCGGCGTACTTCCGGCTTTGGGCGGTTCGAGTCCCGGCGATGGGGCTCTGCTATTAACTCCAGCAGTAAACCTTCGGGAAGCCTTCGTCATCTACAACAACCCCATTCCTTCAACCGACGGTCTGAGAGTCCAGTTTGATTTTTATTCTTACGGTTCAAGCGAGCAATCTAATTCTCCGCAACCATTTATTAGCCCTCAGCCAGGGGACGGGCTGGGTTTCTTCTTGATTGACGGCACTGTTAGCCCAACAAGGACTGGGGGTTATGGGGGTTCTGTGGCTTACGCTCCACGAACGGGTATTCCGGGTATTGAGGGAGGTTATTTAGGCATTGGGCTTGACGAGTTTGGCAATTTTTCAACATCCACCGAAGGGCGCTCTGGCCCTGAGCCACCTCCGATTCCCGGCTCGTCTATTGGTTCTTTCAGACCTGATTCAGTAACTGTTAGAGGAAATCAAGCAAACGGTTATCAGTTTTTAACAAATGCGATCGTTCCCTTCGGCATCGATAACATTCCTACGAGCATTGACTTTAGCGGCCCTGAGCCGGGCAAGAATTTTAATTTCAGCAATACGTTCACGAGCGATCGCGATTTAGCCAAAAGAGCCGTTCAAATTACGCTGAATCCATCTAACGATCCGGTGAATCCCTCTCGCCTCACCGTTGCCTTCGATGAAAATTTCGACGACATTTACGAAACTACATTGATCGACATCCCCAACTTGGCAACCGAAAACGGCGCAGTACCGCCAATTTTCAAATTTGGTTTTGGCAGTTCCACAGGAAGCGCCAACAACATTCACCAACTTCAAAACCTGATAGTTGAAACTATCAATCCTCCCAGTATCGCCGCTGAGGTTGCCACTATCAAGACCGGCCCGCAGTTCGTCAAGTCCGAAGGCAGCATTACCTACACGATTACTACTGTCAACAAGGGGCCAGCGCCCGCTACAAATGTCCTAATTCAAGACGAAATACCTTTAGAACTGCTGCTTCCGGGCGGATTGCCGCCCGTTCTCAGTGCCTCCAACAACGGCACTTACGTGAACCAAACCAAGGCAGTCACCTGGCCGTTAATTCCCGTTCTCAATGCCGGCGAGACTCTGACTTACACCCTGACAATTAATCTGCCGCCCGGTTTAACCAGCGGTAGCAGTTTTGCCAACGTTGCATTCAGCACTAGCTCGACTTTCGACCCCGACCTCAGCAACAACAGCGGTGTAGTCGCGCCAGGGCAAATCGAGGGGCCTGGTGTAGTTTCAACCACAGTTGTCGATACAGTCGCGGATTTAGTTACTACCAAAAGTGGCCCTGTGACTACTTCGGCCGGGTCAAGCGTCGCCTACACGCTGATCACGACTAACAAAGGACCAGACCCCGCTGCCGATGTGACCATCACTGACAGCATTATTCCGGGTCTAACAGGAGTCAGCCTATCGGACGGCGGCACTTACGACCCAGTGACAGGGGTTGTCACCTTCCCAGCACTGACGGTGCTCGCAAATGCGGCTACTGCGACCCGCACCGTCAGTTTCATCGCCCCAGCCACCCGTACCGCCATCAGCAACACCGCCCGGAGCAGCGCGGCGACTTTCGATCCGATCGCCACTAACAACAACGGCTCGCTAACCAACAAAGACGGCACTTTTACTAACTCTACGGTTACGACAAGTATTGCGCCCAACGCCGACCTCGCAACCACCAAAACCGGATCTACGAGTGCTACGGCCGGTAGCTCGGTCAGCTATACGATCGCCACAGTCAACTTAGGCCCGAGTCCTGCAGAAGCTGTAACCATCACTGACAGCATAGTTCCCGGCTTAAGCGGAGTCACGGCATCTAACGGCGGCGTGTACGATCCAGTGACTGGCATTGTCACCTTCGGGCCCGTGGCGATCGCCAACGCGGAGACAGTCACCCGCACGATCGGCTTCACAGTACCGCCCACCCTAACTTCCATCAGCAACACGGCCAGAAGTACCTCCATCAGTCCCGACTCCTCTCCGGCCAACAACAACGGTACCAACCCCAACGCCACCGTCACTACCTCGATCGATCCTGTGGCCGATGTTGTCACCCAAAAAACGGCTCCGGCCAGCATCAAGGCGGGCGACACGCTACTTTATACAATCACTACTACCAACTTAGGGCCGAGTCCAGCCACCAACGTAGTCATCACCGATAGCCTGATTCCCGGCTTAACTAATGTCAGCGTGTCCGATGACGGAACCTACAATCCAGACACAGGGGCGATAGATTTCCCAGCGATCGCGACTTTAGCCAGTGGCACCAACCAGAGCCGCACTATCAGCTTTGTACCCCCGCCTACCCTGACGAGCATCACCAATATTGTATTGAGTCGATCTTCCACTTTTGACCCGGATTCGACGAATAACAACGGCTCGACAGTCGCAGTGCCGGGTCAGGCGGGGGGTCAAGTTATTACCTCGATCGATCCTGTGGCCGACCTGGTTACGTCCAAGACTGGTCTCACATCTGCTCCTGCCGGCAGTTCTGTGACTTATACTATAACTACCACCAACAATGGGCCGAGTGCTGCTGAAGACGTAGTGATTACAGACAGCATCATTCCCGGTTTAACGGGAGTCAGGGCATCCCATAACGGCACTTACGACCCAGTGACAGGGGTTGTCACCTTCCCAACAATTCCCAGCTTGGCTAGCGGCAGCAACACCAACCGCGAGGTAACAGTAGTCGTTCCAGCGACGGGCACCATTAGCAACACTTCCCAGAGCCGATCGACCACTTTTGACCCCGAACCCAGCAATAACAACGGTTCTGAGTCCAGAGCCACTGTCACCACCGCCATTTTACTCGCGCAACCAACACCCAACAAACTTCCATCAGCCGACAGCAGCAATGTGGCGATCGCCCCCAACAGCGTTGTCCAAATTAGCGGGCTCGGAGGCAGAGACTCAGACGGCACAGTGGTTACATTCACCATCAGCACCCTGCCGCCGGCAAATCAAGGCGTCCTGTTCTTGGGCGACCCCGCAACGGGGGGAGTCGCCGTCACGGCAGGTCAAACCCTGACAGCCGAGCAAATGACGCAGTTATTCTTCCAGTCGGCCGGCAATTTCACAGGAGCTGATTTTACCTACAGCAGCAAGGACAATCTCGGTGGCAGCAGTCCTGCCGCCACAGTTTCTCTGGTGTCGCTGGCGTTCAACTACCCGCCGGTATCTACAAACTTCAGCAAGACACTGGCGCCAAACAGCACCGTCAACCTCACAGGGCTGACGGCAAAAGACCCCGACGACTCGATCGAATTCTTCACCATCAACACCCTGCCGCCCGCAAATCAAGGCATCCTGTTCTTGGGCGACCCCAGCCAGGGAATCCGGGTCACGGCAGGCCAAAGACTGAGCACGACTCAAATCAGCCAGTTATTCTTCCAAGCAACCAGCGAATTCGCAGCCGCCAACTTTACCTACAGCGCCACAGACAGCCGCGGCGCCATCAGTCCAGCCCCCGCAACAGCCTCCCTGCTAGCACTATTGCCTCCCGCCGACCAGCCACCCGTCGCCAACAACTCCAGCCTCGCTGTGTTGCTGGGAAGAACCGTGAACATCCCCGGACTCGGAGGAACCGACCCAGACGGGACGGTGGTTTCCTTTACCGTAAACACCTTGCCGCCAGCCACTGAAGGCACGCTGTTCTTGGGCGACCCCAGCCAGGGAGTGCGGGTCACGGCAGGTCAAACCCTGAGGGCCGAGCAAATTACCCAGTTGTTCTTTCAGGCGTCCGGCAATTTCACAGGGGCTAACTTCACCTACAGCGCTACAGATAACCAGGGCGCCACCAGTGCGGCAGTCGCCACTGTCTCCCTCATTCCCCTGAACCAACCAACACCAACACCAACACCAACACCAACACCAACAC
This sequence comes from Microcoleus asticus IPMA8, assembly GCF_013179805.1. GTDB lineage: Bacteria > Cyanobacteriota > Cyanobacteriia > Cyanobacteriales > Microcoleaceae > Microcoleus > Microcoleus asticus. The sequence continues at coordinate 18,532 of NZ_SRRZ01000142.1, forward strand.
CAACACCGCCTCACCCCGCCCTACAGACGCTAGGCTGTGTGAGACCACGACGTGGGCGAGATACGAGACAGG
>NZ_SRRZ01000143.1 GCF_013179805.1 Microcoleus asticus IPMA8
GAAAATTATTTTTGATGACTATCTACCCAAATGGAATTATCGTGCAGTTCCGACTATTTAGCAGACGCTAAAGTTATTAAATTTTCATTCCAAAGCATTATACTCACCGTAAACTGCGTGAAAATGAGGCGGTGGATGATCTCCAAAGAAAATTTTGATAATTATTCCGTAAAATCGTGCAACTTCTGGCATAAAGCTTTTCTAAACTACGATATGAGGATTATTGTATATGAACCAGGAACAAGAATAACCCACAACTACCACTGCGGCTCGGAAGCCATCAAAGCAGTCGCAGCCTCGCTCGGTAACGGTTTAGCAAAAAAATAACCCTGACCGTATTCGCAGCCGATCGACCTCAACCTAGCTAATTGTGCCGCCGTCTCCACACCCTCAGCAATCACATCCATACCCAAAGCGTGAGCCAGCGCCACAATCGTCCGCACGATCGCCACATTCTCCCCCTCGCTTTCGATCTCCATCCGCCCCACAAACGACTTATCAACCTTCAAAGTATCCGTAGGAAACCGACTCAAATAACTCAACGACGAATAACCAGTGCCAAAATCATCAATTCCCAAGTTGACATTTAACGCTTTCATCTGCTTCAAAACCGCGATCGCCGACTCCACATCATCCATCACCACACTCTCAGTAATCTCCAACTTCAAACTCTCGGGACTCAAACCCGTTGCCCCCAAAATAGCCTGAATGCGATCGACCAAATCCGGCTGAGCAAACTGCTTCCCCGACAAATTTACACTCATAATCAAAGGCCGATCGAAATCAAACATTTCCTCCCACCGCCGCAACTGCCGGCAAGCCTCCTCCAGCACCCAGTCGCCCAGCGGCACAATTGCCCCCGTTTCCTCAGCCACCGGAATAAACTTCACCGGCGAAATCAAGCCCCGCTGCGGGTGCTGCCAGCGTACCAAAGCCTCAAACCCAATAATCCTCCCGCTTGCCAAAGATACAAAAGGCTGGTAGTGCAGCAAAAACTCCTGACGCTTGAGGGCCATCCGCAAATCAGTCTCCAACTGCAACCTCTCCACCGCCAAAGCGTGCATCGAAGCATTAAACACCTGATACCTTCCCGTTCCCAAAGCCTTCGCCCGGTACATCGCCGTGTGGGCGTCCCTCAGCAAGTGTTCCGGCTGTTCGCTCACAGTAGGAGCGGGTTCGCCCCCCAGGGCAATCCCGATGCTCGCCGTCACAAACACCTCCTGCCCATTCAACTCAAAAGGCACAATTAAAGCTTGGTGAATGCGATCGGCCAAATCCACCGCACTGCCAACATCAACATTCCTCACCAAAATCGCAAAATCGTCACCCCCCACCCGCGCCACAGTATCCGCGCGACCAATACTTGCCCTCAACCGCAGCACCACCGACATCAGCAGTTCGTCCCCCGCCAAATGACCCAAAGAATCATTAATCACCTTAAACCTGTCTAAATCCAAAAACAGCACCGCAAACAGATAGCTGCGGCGGCCCCTAGTATTGGCGATCGCCCGCCCCAGACAATCCACGAACAAATCCCGGTTGGGCAAACCCGTCAGAGAATCGTGAAAAGCATCGTAAAGCTTCCTGTAAGCGCTGACGCCTCCACCAGTCAACACCAAACTCAAAGCCGGCGACACCAGGGGCACCCACCCACCCCCAGTAAAAATCCCAAAACTAATCCCCAACAGACCCATCAACGCCGCACCCCCAACTAATCCCGCCCTCGCAGGGTGCTGAATCCGCCAAGCCACAACCCCGCCAACCATCGCCCAAGTACCGTTCCACAAAATTTCCGCCCATTCCGGCCACACCCAAAACAGCGATCCCCCATCCAAAACAGCACTCAATATTTGGCTGAGCATTTGCGCGTGCACCAGCACCCCCGGCATTTTCGGACTTTGCTTTTGAACCGGGCTGTAGGGGGTCAAAAACAAATCTCTGGTACTCGGTGCCGTCGTCCCGATCAACACAATCTTGTCCCTTATCCAACTCGGGTCAACTTCTCCGTTCAACACCTGCTGGATACTGACTTGTCGCGCCACCTGCTTGCCAGAACGGTATTTGAGCAGAATTTGATAGCCTCTGGCGTCAATATTTGCATAGCCACCGCTGTCAGAAGTTAAAGGCACAAATTCTGCTTTGCCCCAATTAATTTGCTTGGGATTAATAAGGCTATTTTTTGGCAGCAGTCTGTCTTTGAGATACAGCAAAGCCACTTGCATTGAAAACGAGAAAGCAGTATTCTTCTCTGCTTGGGAGACGAAAAGTAAATTGCGGCGCACAACGCCGTCAGCATCGAGCACGAAGTCGTTAAAACCAACCCGATTGGGCGGTATCCCCGGAGGCGCCGGCACTCCTGGACTTTCTGAATCGCTCAATTTGGTGATCGCCACCACATTCGCTGCTTTCAGCCCGGCCAGCAATTCTTGGTGTCCCGGCGCTTGAGGCAAATCCCGGTACAAATCCAAACCGATGACTTTTGGCTGATACTTTTGCAGTTTTGTCAAGGTTTGAGCGATCGCCTTGTCGGAAATCGGAAATCTCCCCAAAGCTTGAATATCGGCCTCAGAAATTGCCACTACCAGCAGCCGCGGATCGGGGCCGGAATCTAGCTGCAAGCGCACTAACGAGTCAAAACTCCCCAATTCCCAGCTTTGCAGGCCTCCCAACTGCCTAACTCCCATATTTAGCAGCGTTACTGTCGCGCCCGCCAGCATTGCAGGCAAAATCCTGACCCGTCGGTTTTGAGAACTCAGGTCGAAGCCAGTTGCGACAGACATTACAAATCGAAGATTCCGAGAGAAGTTGGCAGTCACAAAAAAAATATGTCGGTGCAAATTAGCTTTGCCCAAGTCTGTTCTTACAGAATTGGGCTTAATATGAGATTGAATATAATTTTTTCAGAACTTGTGCCGCAACCGAGTTTCTTTAAGCTAATAACTCGATTTGGCAAAGTATTTCTCGGATGGGAACCGGGTTTCTGAAGATTTGCCGACAAATTCTGTCTTTAATTCCTTGTTTCCCCAAATTCCCACAAGCGTTAAAATTTAGTCGATCGAACTTTCAGGATATTTTTGAGATTATGGCGAATCAACTTCCGATTCCGGTGATTGTTAACGGTGCAGCAGGCAAAATGGGCCGTGAAGTAATTAAGGCGATCGCCCATGCTAGTGACATGACCTTATTTGGGGCTGTAGACCGCTCTCCTGAGTGCCTCAACGCCGATGCCGGGGAATTAGCCGGATGCGGCCCGCTAGAAGTTCCCATCACTGACGACTTGCAAGGAATGCTGGTATTAGCTGCTCAGGAAAAGCAGTTAGGGGTAATGGTAGATTTTACGCACCCGAAGTCGGTTTATGAAAACGTGCGATCGGCTATAGCTTACGGGATTCGCCCCGTAGTCGGCACTACCGGATTGAGCAGCAAGCAAATTGAAAACTTAGCTGAATTCGCTGAAAAAGCCAGCACTGGATGTTTGATTATACCGAATTTCTCGATCGGCATGGTTTTGCTCCAACAAGCCGCTGTCACGGCATCTCAGTATTTTGAACACGTAGAAATTATCGAGCTGCACCACAATCAAAAAGCCGACGCCCCCAGCGGTACGGCAATTCAAACTGCCCAAATGCTAGCAGAAATGGGAAAAACATTCAATCCCCCCGAGGTGGATGAAACCGAAAAATTAGCCGGAGCTCGGGGATCTTTAGCCGATGAAGGGATTCGCATTCACAGCATCCGTTTACCCGGTTTAATTGCCCACCAAGAGGTAATTTTTGGCGGCGCCGGTCAAGTTTATACTTTACGACACGATACGAGCGATCGAGCTTGTTATATGCCCGGAGTGTTGCTGTCTATACGCAAAGTCCTTGAACTGAGATCGCTCGTTTACGGTCTGGAAAAGATATTGTAGTCATTAGTCATTAGTCATTAGTCATTAGTCATTAGTCCTTGGTAATGTGGAATTAATCTAACTTCTAACTTCTGACTTCTGACTTCTGACTTCAACATCAATCCCTTAAATCCGTTACAACGCTTATACAATTCCCTGCCGAACAGACATCCGTTGCATCCGTTACAAAATCTGTTGCCGAACTTCCTATGCTAATTCCCTTAACCCGCGAAACCTTTCAAGAACTAATTCCCGCCGTCGCCACGGGAGCGCAATACAAATATATCTGGGGAAAACCGCCCGATTTTTTGAGGCGAATGTTAATCTCAGCGGTAACAGTAGTTTTCGTGCTGATAGTCTATAACTTCGCCGGTTCCGATGTCGCGCCGCTAGTTTTAATCACCGGATTGATTGCAGGTTTGTATTGGCTGTGGGGGCCGATTTTGTGGGCGAGTTTGCGGAATGCAGAATGCCGCAAATATCAATATTGCGGTTTTTGGCAAGGACGAGTTTTGGATATTTATATCACAGATGAAGTCACAAGCCAAGAAGAAACAGTCAATCAAAAAGGACAACTCGTAATTGTTGACAACTTAGAACCGCGAATTAATTTAGAAGTTGGCGACAAAACCGGATTTACCACTACACTTCGAGCTCCCTTGCGGAAAGATCACCAAGGAATTGCCCCCGGCCAAGCTGCTTTAATGTTAATCATGTCAAATCAAGAAGATTTGGGCCGGATTGCCAAAGTTTCAGATATTTACATTCCCAGCCGCGACGTGTGGGTGAGCGACTATCCTTATTTACGCAGGGATTTGTTTGTAGAAATGAGCCAGCAAATTAAAAAAGGTAGGAAAAAAGACCGCGATCGCACGAATCAAAGCAGAGATGTAAAAAGGCGATCGCCCGCTGATTATTAATTAATAAAACAGAGTCCTTAATCCACGTTCAAGATTGTATTCGGCGGTTGAAACCGCCCAGTCTTAAAAAGAAGTTTTCAACGCGGCGGGTTTGGTATTAATTTCGGCTCGAAGGTCGAGTTTTCGGACGCCAGAAAAATTCAGGCAGCTTCATTTTTGGTTGACCTAGCCGTTTGCGCCACGCTTCCATATAAGTGTAAAATACCGGAGTAAGATACAGCGTTAAAACTTGCGAAAACAGCAATCCACCGACGATCGCAATTCCCAACGGACGGCGCGATTCGGAACCGCTACCCACTCCCAGGGCGATCGGCAAAGTTCCAATTAAAGCCGCCATCGTTGTCATCATAATCGGACGGAAGCGGACGATGCAGGCTTCGTAAATGGCATCAAAGGCGCTTCTGCCTTCTTGGCGCTGTTTCTCGATCGCAAAATCTACCAGCATGATACCGTTTTTCTTGACAATTCCCACCAGCAAAATAATCCCGATAAACGAATAGAGATTGAGTTCAACCTGAAAGATTACCAGCGTTAACAGTGCACCAAATCCGGCTGACGGCAAACCTGACAAAATTGTCAGCGGGTGAATGAAATCCTCGTACAAAATGCCGAGAATTAAATAAATCACCATAATAGAAACCAGCAACAACCAACCTAAATCGTTAAAAGATTGGTTGAATACCTGTGCTGCACCTTGGAAACTTGTTGTCACTGACGGCGGCAAAACATCCTTTGCAACTTTCTCGATAGCTGCGGTTGCTTGACTCAGCGATGTGCCTGGAAGAGTATCAAAAGAGATTGTAGCAGAGGGCAATCCGGTTAGGTGATTAACGGTTAGCGGCCCGACTGTTTGGGTGACATTTGCGATCGCACTTAGCGATATCATTTGTCCGGTGTTCGATCGCACGTAAAGCATCGACAAAGCACTCGGATCGCGCTGATACTCAGGCTTTAGTTCTAACACAACCGTAAATTGATTGTTAGGGGTATAAATCGTGGAAACCTGTCCAGAACCGTAAGCTGCGCTGAGGGTTTTTTGCACTTGTTGAGCACTAACTCCGACGGTTGCGGCTTTGTCGCGATCGACTTTAACTTGAAGCTGAGGCGTGCTCAGTTGCAAATCGCTATCCACACCGCGCAATCCCGGTAGCGTTTTGATTTTAGCTAACAATTCCGGCACCGCTTGACGCAGCGCTTGCAAGTCTAAACTTTGCACCGTAAACTGATATTGTGAATTCGTTTGTTGACCGCCGATCGGAATCGCAGCAGGAGAGCGTAAAAAAGCTTGAATGCCGGGAATTCCGCGCAATTTAGGAGTGAGTTGTTGGATGATTTCGTCGGCACTGAGGCGGCGCTGCGATCGCGGTTTGAGCCTAATTGTGATGCGTCCGTTGTTCGCGGATGCGTTCGGGCCGCTCGCACCTACGGTTGAGTTCAACGCTGCGATGTTGGGATCTTTCCGAATAATATCAACGACTTTTTGTTGGTGAAGCAGCATATCTTCAAACGAAATATCTTGCGCTCCTTTTGTGTTAGCCATCAGTTGTCCGGTGTCTTCAGTCGGAATAAATCCTTTCGGAACCAGAACGAACAGATAAGCCGTAACCACCAGCAAAATTACAGAAGCAATCAGCGTTACGAAACGGTATTTCAAAACAGGTTTTAGCGTCCATTTATATCCTTGCAGCAGCAGCTCGAATCCCCGCTCTGAAAGGTGGTAGAAACGGTTTTGTTGGTGTTGGTGGGACGATTTGAGAAATCGACTGCACAACATCGGCGTGAGGCTCAGAGAAACAAATCCCGATACTAAAATTGCCACAGAAATAGTCACAGCAAATTCGTGGAATAAGCGACCGATTAACCCGCCCATAAACATGATGGGAATAAATACGGCGACCAATGAAAGCGTCATTGAAATAATGGTAAAACCAATTTCTTTCGACCCTTTTAATGCTGCTTCCAGCGGTGCTTCTCCCATTTCTTGGTGGCGAACAATATTTTCGAGAACCACGATCGCATCATCCACCACAAACCCCACTGAAAGCGTCAGCGCCATCAGAGACAGGTTATCTAACGAGTATCCCAACTGATACATCACCGCAAACGTGCCGATAATCGCCACAGGCAAAGCTAAACTCGGAATTACCGTCGCTGTGAGGTTCCGTAAAAAGAGAAAAATTACTAAGACAACCAGACACACCGACAAAACTAAGGAGAACTTCACATCATCTACAGAAGCCCGAATTGATTGAGAGCGATCGTACATAATTCCCATTTCGATCGATTGGGGAATTTGTTGTTTGAGTGCGGGTAACATTTGCACGATCGAATCGACGATTTCGACAGTATTTCCATCGGGTTGAGGCTGCACTGCCAGCAAGATTGCAGGTTGATTTGTAACATTTTTATCGGTGTACAAATTCAAGACTTTGTTATTCTGCACGTCGTCAATCACGTTTCCTAAATCTTGCAGCCGCACTGCTGCGCCATTTTTGTAAGCAACGATCAGCGATCGATATTCTGCTGCATTATTTAATTGACCGTTTACCTGAATTAAATAGCTTTTGTTATCGCCAGAAAGGCTTCCGGTTGGCAAGTTTACATTTCCTTGCGTAACTGCGGTTCTAACTTGATCTAATCCGATTCCCCGGGAGGTCAATTCTCGCGGATCGAGTTGAATTCTCACTGCATATTGTTTCTGCCCGTAAACCTGCACTTGCGCCACACCGTCGATCGCTGAGATGGGTTGTGCGATCGTCACTTCTGCGGCTTCATCCACATCTGCAATTGGCAGGGTTTTGGAGTACAAATAAAGGTATAGAACCGGCGCAACTGAAGGGTTAACTTTGCGGTAGCTGGGCGGTCTGGGCATTCCCGATGGCAATGAACCTGCGGCGGCGGCGATCGCAGCTTGTACGTCTTTAGCAGCAGAATTCACACTGCGGCTGAAGTCGAATTGTAGGGAAATGTTGGCGCTACCGGTGGAACTGGTGGAGTTAAACGAATTGAGGCCAGCTATTTCAGTGAACTGTCTTTCTAGCGGCGCGGCGACTGAGGATGACATTGTTTCGGGGGTTGCACCGGGTAAGCTAGCAGAGACACTTACAAAGGGATATTCAACGTGAGGCAAGGCGCTAATTGGTAACAAAAAATAACTCATTAAACCGAAGATTAGGATGCCGATTGTGACCAGTGCGGTCATCACGGGGCGGCGGATAAAAATTTCTGAAAGGTTCATAAAACTTGGTTGGTAGTGAGATATCGAACCGTGAGGACACGGCAGTGCCGTGTCCCTACAATTAATCGGGGTAGGGAAACGGCTTTGCCGTGTCCTCCTCGCGAGGATCATCGATTATTTTGGGGTAGGGAAACGGCATTGTCGTATCCTCTTAAAACGGTTATTTTACCGTCTCATTTAAACGAAAAGACTTGCCGAAACTTCACCTCGCTGAGTTTTTTCCGCCACGATTCCATGTAGATGTAAAATACGGGCGTGAGATACAGTGTCAAAACTTGTGAAAACAAAAGTCCGCCGACAACGGCAATTCCTAACGGGCGGCGAGATTCCGAACCCGCACCAACTCCTAGGGCGATCGGCAATGTTCCCATTAAAGCTGCCATTGTAGTCATCATAATCGGTCGAAAGCGCACTAAGCAGGCTTGATAGATTGCCTCCGCTGGTTTTTTGCCGTCGTTGCGCTGGGCTTCGATCGCAAAATCCACCATCATAATGCCGTTTTTCTTAACAATCCCTACCAGCAAGATGATGCCGATGAATGAATAAACGTTGAGCTCAACGCCAAACAACATCAGCGTTAATAACGCGCCAAATCCCGCCGAAGGCAATCCCGACAGAATTGTAATCGGATGGATGAAATCTTCGTACAAAATACCCAGAATTAAATAGATTACCAAAATTGCCACGGCCAACAGAAACCCTAAACTCGGCAGCGAACTTTGAAATACTTGGCTCGCGCCCTTATAATTGGTAGAAATGCTGTCAGGAATTACCGATTTCACGATTTTGTCGATCGCACTATTTGCCGTTCCCAGCGCCACCCCAGGAGCGAGGTTGTAGGAAATTGTCGCAGCATTCATCCGACCGACGTGGTTGACAATTAACGGTGCAATTCCCGGAGTGATTTTGGCAAACGTTGCTAGCGGTACTTGTGTTTGACTCCCAGAATCATCACTCGAATTACTGGCTGTTGTGGCGATGTAAAGCTGCATCAAAGCATTGGGATCTTTTTGATACTTTGGTTCGAGTTCCAAAATAACTTGATACTCGTTGCTTGCACCGTAAATCGTGGAAACTTGGTAAGCGCCGTAAGCATTTCTCAGGGTGTTTTCAATTTGACTGGCTGTAATTTCTAATGCTGAGGCTTTGTCGCGATCGATATCAATTTTGATTTGAGAAGTCATCTGCAAATCGCTGTTAACATCCTGAATTTCTGGCATTGCTTTCATTTTGTCAACCAGTTGTGGCACGTACTGCCGCAGCGGTAGAACGTCAGAACTTTGCAGCGCGAGTTGATACAATCCAGTGCTTTGTTGAGTGCCAAGCGGGATGGCAGGAGGATTTTGCAAGAAGACTTGAATGCCGGGAATTTCTGCTAGTTGCGATCGCAAATTCTGCACAATTTCATCGGCTCCCATCTGCCGCTGCGAGATCGGTTTTAGCCGAATAAACAAGCTTCCCGAATTTCCGGCAACTGCCGCCCCGCCGCCATTTGCACTCGCTCCTGCCCCGATATTCGAGTTAACTGCTTCCACATTTGGATCTTGGCGAATCGCGCTGACAACGGCTTGCTGGTGGCGAACTAATTCATCAAAAGAGGCATCTTGTGCAGCTTGAGTAATGCCCGTGATTTGTCCGGTATCTTGGCTGGGAATAAAGCCTTTGGGAACCGCGATAAATAGTCCAACTGTGACAAACACCATTGCGAAGGACAAAATCATTGTGGTGCGGTGATATTTTAAAACTTTCTTGAGGCTCCAATCGTACAAACTTAAAAAGCGATCGAATACATACTCGGAAGCTCGATAAAGCCGACTTTGATTGGCGTGATTTACCGGACGCAAAAAACGGCTGCACAACATCGGTGTCAGGCTCAAAGATACAAAGCCTGAAACCAAAATTGAAACGGCAATCGTCACTGCAAATTCATGAAACAAGCGCCCCAACAACTCGCTCATAAATAACATCGGAATAAACACCGCCACCAACGAAAGCGTCATCGATAAAATCGTAAAGCCGATTTCCCTAGACCCGTTTAGCGCCGCTTCTCGCGGGCTTTCTCCTTCTTCTATGTGGCGGACGATGTTTTCGAGCATGACGATCGCATCATCGACTACAAAGCCGACGGATAGCGTCAGTGCCATCATCGACAAGTTATCTAGCGAGTAGTTGAATAAGTGCATCACCCCAAAGGTTGCGATCAGCGAAACCGGCAGCGCTAAACTGGGAATGACTGTTGCAGACAGATTGCGTAAAAATAAGAAGATTACTAAGATAACTAGGGCGATCGTCAAAACGAGGGTAAACCGAACGTCGTCAACGGAATCGCGAATCGATTGAGACGCATCGTACATCACCCCAAGATCGATCGAACTGGGAATCTGAGTTTTTAAGTTGGGCAGTAATTTTTGAATCGTCTCTACAACTTCTACAGTATTTGTACCCGGCTGTCTTTGAATAGTGAGGATAATTGCGCGATCGTTGTTATACCAACTAGCAAGTTGAGTATTTTCTACGCTGTCAACCACTCGCCCTAATTGTTCGAGATAAACAGGCTGTCCATTTTTATAAGTCACAATTAAACGGCGGAATGCTGCTGCATCCTGAAGCTGTCCGTTAGTTTGCACAGTAAAGTTTTTATGGCTGCCGGAAAGGCTTCCTGTGGGTAAGTTGACGTTTCCTTGTTCGATCGCAGTTTGCACTTGATCGATGCCAATTTGCCGCGTTGCTAACTGCTGCGGATCGAGTTGAATTCTAGCAGCATACTTTTGAGAACCGTAAATCTGCACTTGCGCCACACCGGCGATTGTCGATAGCTTTTGCGCTAGATAGGTTTGTGCGTATTTATCAACCTCAGAAAGCGGCAAGGTTGGGGAAGTAAGATAAAGGTAAAGAATCGGCCCGTCGGCGGGGTTGACTTTGCTGTATGTAGGCGGATTTGGCAAATCGTTAGGCATTTGGCCCGAGGCAGAGGAAATTGCCGATTCCACATCTTGCGCCGCATCGTCAATACTGTGGCTGAGATTGAACTGAAGCGTAATTTGAGTTTTGCCGCTGGTACTGGTTGAGGTTAGCGTATCGAGTCCAGCAATGCTGGAAAATTGCTTTTCTAGCGGGCGCGCCACCGATGCAGCCATCGTTTCCGGGCTGGCACCGGGCCGGGAAGCGCTGACTTGAATCGTGGGATAATCGACGTTTGGCAAATCGCTAATCGGCAGTAAGCGATAACTCATCCAACCAAAAATCAGAATTGCCGCCATCACCAAGGTGGTCATAATTGGACGGCGAATAAACGGTTCTGAGAGATTCATTAGTTGTATCAATTCCGGTTTTACCGGAATGACTGTTGACTGTTGACTGTTGACTGTTGACTGTTGACTGTTGACTGTTGACTGTTGAGTGTCAGTCGCAAAACTGAATGAGAGTTGACTATTTAACCTTCGACTTCGCGATCGGCAATAACGAAACGAAGTGAAGCAATTGCAGGGATTTGAGATTACTTTTGTCTCAAAATAACTTTCGATAATCCAAATATAAAATCGCTCGCCCTAGGGATTCTTGCGCGATTTCCATGACTTATTTCCAGATGAATTAGAGTCGTCGCCAGATTTTACACCTGTTTCTTTGGCTCCAGATGTGTCTGAATTATTGCCTTTAGTATTATCTAAATTATCTTTAGCATCTCCTGCGGTTTTAATGCGAATCTTGCTACCATCAACCAGATTTGCTTGTCCGTCGGTGACAACTTCATCACCCGCATCCAGACCTTTTTGGATGACAGTTAAGCCGTTGATTGTATTGCTGACAACTACAGGCACATTTTCCACTGTATCGTCTTCTTGGGCGACAAATACGAATTGTCCGTTCGGCCCTGTCTGTACAGCTTGTGAGGGAACAACAATCGCATTTGGCTGTTGACTTAATGTTAGAGTTGTGTTAACAAATTGACCGGGAAAAAGTTTGCCATCTGCGTTATTAAAGTCGCCAATCAGTTGAATAGAGCCAGTGGCATTGTCAACCGTATTGTTCACAAATGACAAGGTTCCCGATATCGGACGATTGTTTCCAGCAAAGGTGACATCAACTTTAAGTTTGCCGTTATTCGCGTATTTTTGGATTTGTGGGAGGTTGGATTCAGGAACCGAAAAGGCAACTTGAATGGGATTAATTGTGGAGATTGTCACCAAGGGTTTGTCGGTGCTTGCTTGCACCACATTGCCGACTGTCACCAGCACATTTCCGGCACGCCCGTCGATCGGCGCATAGACCTTGGTATAGGATGATTGCACCTGAGCATTTTTCAAGGCACCGCCGTCTGCACTCAACCCAGCTTGAGAACCCTCGATCGCAGCCCGATCGCCCTCCACGACGGCCCGAGCATTGTCAATCCCTACTAAATCGCTTTTCACCGCCGTCTCAGCATTCTCAATCCCTACTAAATCGCTTTTCACCGCCGTCTCAGCATTGGCGATCGCCACTTCATCACTTTTGACGGCTGCCTCAGCATTGGCGATCCCGATGCGATCGCTCTTCACCGCCGTCTCAGCATTGGCGATCGCTTGCTGGTCAAGATCGACGGTTGCCGCAGCGGCTCGGCTGCTGGTAGCGTATTGCTGGGCTTGATCTTGACTGATTACTCCTTGCTGGTAGAGGGCTGCGTACCGTTGACTTTGTGCTTGGGCATATTGGGCTTGGGCTCGATCCTTGGTCAAAGTGGCGATCGCTTGCTTAACTGCTCCTTGGTCTTTTTCCAGGGTCATTCTGGCTTGTTCGACGACTCCTTTGTCTTTAGCCAGAGTCATTCTGGCTTGCTCGACAATTCCTTGGTCTTTAGCAAGGGTCGCTTTGGCTTGCTCGACCATTCCTCGGTCTTTGTCAAGGGTTGCTCTAGCTTGTTCGACGACTCCTTGGTCTTTAGAAAGGTTGGCTGTGGCTTGTTGCACCTGTGCTTGGCTTTTTGCTACGATTCCTTGAGCTTGCTGGATCGAGGCAGTTTGAGAGCGATCGTCGATCGAAAACAGCAGTTGTCCTTTCTTAACTTCTTGTCCTTTCTTGAAATAAACTCCTGTAATCCGCCCGCTAGCTTGTGCTGTCACCGAGACAGTAGAACTCGATTGCACGTTGCCGATCGCTTGCAACTGTATTGGAACCGTTTTTTTCGTTACTGTAGCCACTGTCACCGGAGTCACTTGGAGTCTACCGCTGCGGCTCGGTTTTTCCGTTTTAGGAGCGGTCGATCGAACCCAAACCAAAAATCCCAACCCACCCACCAGCAGCAACCCCAGCAGAAACAGCGCAATCCGCCCTTTCGCCAGCACCTTTTCTGTCGGTTGTTTGGCTGCAACACTGTCCGCCGGTTCGCTCTCCGGCAATGTTGGAGCTTCCTGAAAAACTTCACGGAGAGCGTCTTTAGGAGTTTCACTAACAATTTCTACGTTGTGCGTCGGTTGCTCGTTCAGCTTCAGATTTTCGTCAGAAACTTTAGGGCGAGTGCCATTCCGACTTTCACTAATAATTTCCTCGATCACCACAAACCTCCTTTGTAACTAACATCTTGCGCTCTTCTCAAAAACAGGCTTTCCGACCTGTTCTACAGGAGATGAATTTTATCGCTTCACAGGCATCTTGCCTGTTCGTAAAAGGCTTATTAACAATGGTGCAAAAGGTGAGCAACATCTCAGTTGTAACTAACATCTTGTATCATTTATCATTCTCAAGAACAGGCATCTTGCCTGTTCAACAACACATCAATTTTCTTGTGGAATAAGTCGGAGAACCCGCGCAAGTCCTGTATCAGTTTCTCACTGCAAATTGCCCAATCAGAACGTTATTGCGAACTTGTTTGAGACTGCTTTTGCCCCCGAGGATAAGCAGTCTTGAGAATTTCTTTAATTTTTGTTTTTTGTTCAGCGGTGAGATTTAGCTCCGACAAAGCTTTTCGCATTTTTTCACCTCCCTTGACTTTAGTTTCTAACTGTTGTACCTGCTCGGGGGTCAACACCGCTTCGACTTGTTTGCGAAGTTCCTCGCGTTTCTGTGCGCGTTCTGCATCCGTTGCTTTCGGTTGCGCTGAACTTGGAGTTGCAGTCGCCGCGACAGGTTGAGCAGCTTGGGAGGAAACTGAATCCACCTTCGCTTGGTCTGAACTTACTGGATTGGCCGCCGTCGTGTCAGGTAGAGTAGGTTCGGAAGCATTGGATTGCGTACAAGCAGACAAACCGCCTACCAAAAGTGCACCGACGAGGATAAATGCTGGTGCGATCGTTGTTCTTTTCATGATTTACTGCGTCTAATTAACCTTCACCACCAAATCTTATAGGCTAAAATCAGCCAGCGCATGACCCAAGACTCCTAACTTGACCAGTCAAAAAGCACTTTGCGGTTGTGACTTTTTTCCTAGTCCCAAATGCCAAAATCAGCCGAAAAGGCTCTAGCGCGATCGTTGGCAGATTCGCTAAGCTGCTACACATAACTTGTCTGTTATGGCAAAAGGGGGAGAGCGGGAGAGCGGGAGAGTGGGAGAATGGGAGAATGGGAGAATTGCTCAATGACCAATTCCTTCAACATTCATCCGTTAAATCCCGATTCACTGCGCGTTGCCGAACTTCCTTCTGAACATAAGGGGGTAACGTGTTTTTTGACTCCAAGATACCTTCTACAATTAGGTCAGCGACCTTGCTTGAATCGCTCCAGCTTTTGATGGGGAAAAGTTCTATGATTCGCTTGACCTATCCGTCCTTTCGTTTGTTGCTTTATTTGGAGTGGCTGCTGCTGGCGACGGCAGCCTTGATGGAAGTGCTGCATCCGTTTCATTCGCTCTGGTCGCTGCTGTTACGGGTTGGCGCGATCGCACTTTTTGGCGCGCTCGGGTTGCGTTTGCCAACAGTTCGGTTAGGTAGAAAAGTTTTATTTACAGCCCTAGAATTTGGCTTGATTTTGCTGCCAATTGTCCGCGAAGGGTTATCGAGCCGATCGAGCTTTTTGCTTTTTCTCGTGCTGCTGATGCGAAGTTGTCTGATATTCCGCCAGCCGGGGCAGGTAACAGTCTTGGGTTTAGCCCTGCTGTCCTATAGCTCGCTACTGTTATTAAAACCTATTTTACCTGAAAAAGTCATTGCAACTGTTTGGGAATGGCGATTTAGCAATGTGTTATTATTTGGCTTGACATTAGTGTTCGCTTTATTGTTAATTAATGCGTTGATTGCGGAACGCCAAAGCCGAGAGCAATTAGAAATCGCTCACGATAAATTAGCTATAACTCACGAACAACTCCGCCATTATGCACTGCGAATTGAAGACCAGGCAACTTTGCAGGAACGCAATCGGATTGCCCGCGAAATCCATGACGGACTCGGACACACCCTCGCGGCTCAAACGATTCAGCTCAATAATGCCCTATTGTTCTGGAAATCGGAGGATGAGAAAGCGCTGGGGTTTCTGAAACAGGCGAAACAACTCGGATCGGAAGCTTTGTTAGAAATTCGCAAATCTGTTTCGGTTTTGCGATCGAATCCTTTGCAAGGATTGTCGCTCGAAAGTGCGATCGACAAACTTCTTCAAGACTTTCAGCGCATGACTGCGATCGAAGTTTCCAACTCGATTCGCTTACCAGTTCTGCTATCTCAGGAAATCAACACAACACTTTACAGAATTGTGCAAGAATCGCTCACAAATATTCACAAACACGCTGATGCAACGGTTGTGACAGTTGGGTTGCAGCAACACGCAGGACAGATTTATTTGTCGATCGCTGACAACGGCAAAGGCTTCGACCCTGCACAAAATACCACTGGATTCGGACTCCAGGGAATGCGCGAACGAGTGGCTGCTGCGGGCGGTCAATTTGCGATTTACAGCAAGTCTGAAAACGGTTGCCGGATTTCGGTTTCTTTGCCCTCTCAAAACATATAGGAATCAGCGGTTTCAACCGCGTCTATACAAACTTTTGTCCTTCTCTAAGAGACTGAAGAAATGATAATGCAGTGCGGTTTTCCCGATGCTAATTGATGCGAGGATTGTTATATGATTCGGATTTTGCTAGTGGACGATCGGCATATTATTCGCCGGGGAATCAAGAGTATCCTGGAATGCTATTCTGATATGCAGATAATTGGTGAAGCTGAAAACGGACAGGAAGCGATCGCACAAATTCCCATCCTACAGCCCGACATTGTGCTGATGGATATTCGGATGCCCGTGATGGATGGCGTAGCAGCAACCGGGGCGATCGCCCAATCTTATCCCGATACAAAAGTGCTGGTTTTAACCACATT
Organism: Microcoleus asticus IPMA8; assembly: GCF_013179805.1. Classification (GTDB taxonomy): domain Bacteria; phylum Cyanobacteriota; class Cyanobacteriia; order Cyanobacteriales; family Microcoleaceae; genus Microcoleus; species Microcoleus asticus. The sequence goes on from NZ_SRRZ01000143.1 coordinate 16,321, forward strand.
TGATGACGATGAATATGTCAGTCAAGCAATGCGGCTGGGCGCAAAAGGCTACCTGCTCAAAGATACCGAACCCGACGAACTTGTGTTAGCGATTCGCGCTGTTTATAAAGGACACACGCAACTCGGGCCGGGATTATTTGAGAAAGCCCTGATGACTCCTGCTGTAACTAATCCGACGGTTGTTTCTCCGCCAGAATTAGAGCAACTCACGCCCAGAGAATTAGAAGTGTTGCGTTTAATAGCTTCAGGCGCGAACAACCGAGAGATTGCTCAAACCTTATTTTTGTCGGAAAACACGGTAAAGAACTATGTAACGAATATTTTGAGTAGGTTAAATTTGCGCGATCGAACTCAAGCCGCGCTGTTGGCTCATTCACTCTTCAATTAGGGACTTACCGATGCCTGAAAGTGGCAATCAAAGCCTTGCTCAGAGACAGATTCAGCCACTTTCTCACCACCCGATTTTTTACACTCACCCATCCGCGCCAGCAGCACACAAAATCATCAACTGTTCCCCTCTTGGCCGTAAGCCTGCCAAGCCAAATCCACCAGCCCGTTAACAATAGCCACAGCCACCACCGCAGAGCCCTTGCGGCCCTCAATCCGAATGTGAGGAACCATGGAATCGTGCAGCCGCGACTTAGCCACGTCAACCCCCACAAACCCAGAAGGAGTTCCAATCACCAAAGCCGGTCGAATTTCCTCAGATTCAATCAAATCTACGATCGCCGACAAAGCAGTTTGAGCCTGGCCCACCACAAAAATCCCCTCAGGATAGCGTCTTGCCAAAGTTTCAATCCCCCAAGCAGCCCGCGTCCTTTCCTTTTGTGGGCGTGTCAAAGCCTCCATCGAACAGTAAACCGGATTCGCAAAGGTACTTTGAATCAAGGGCGTAATGCCCACCTGCACCATCGGCACATCTACCACGATCGTAGTCCGAGCAGCCAAAGCGGCCGCCCCGGCTTGCAAAGCCTGATCGGAAAAACTAATTAAAGACTTGTACTCAAAATCAGCAGTCGCATAGATCACGCGGCGGACTATTTCGTACTCCGCCGCTGAAAAACCGTGGTCGCCAATTTCGTTATCGATTAATCCCAGACTCTGGGCATCGCTTACGTGCCATTCCATTTGTTGGATAGCTGTCGCCTCTGAGTTGTCAGGTATCAGCTTACCAGCTTTTAGTCAATTCGTTGACTGTTGACTGATGACTGATGACTGTTGACTGTTGACTGTTGACTGGCAACTGGCAACTGACAACTAAGTTTCCGACGACGAAGAAGATTTGCCCAGCACCGGAGTTAGGAATGCCACCAAAGCTCCGATCGCAAAACCGGACACATTCCGAACCACTGGCAACCAGTCAGAAGTCCGAGTCACCACCGGCCCAAGTCCGAAAGCGAAAAACAGAATGCCCCACAGCGGCGAAAAAATCAGCGCCCACTGCCAAGCCACAACTTGTCCCGGCTTCCGAGGCTGAGCAGCAAACCCGCAGATAACGCCGCCAACCACCGACGTAATTAACGTCAGAACCCACTGTTCCCTCGGCAAACCCGGAACCACGCGGCACCCGCCCTGACGCAAACAGCCTTCGATCGACTCCAAAGATTCAATAATCGCTCGATCTTCGCCATTGTCCCGCACAAAAAATTGATTACCGTAGCGGGTTTGCAGTTCCACCCAAAAAGTGCGGGGCAGCAGCGGATACAGCGAGTCGCCCACATTAAAATTGAGCAAATTTCCCCCTCGGGGGTCAGCAACTAGCAACACACTCTTGTTATCTAGTCCCCAATAACTTTTGACAGCTAAACCGGGTGTGCGATCGTACTGAGTCAGCACTCGCAGTTTCCAGCCAGTTTCGGCTTCAAAAGCCTTTAAATTTTTTGCCAAACTCTCTTCTTCAATATCCGTGAGGGCTTTAGCTAAATCAATGATCGGCGTCTGAGTTGACGGCAACAAATCGGGATTGTTGAAAGCGTGGGCCTCCGGTGCGATCGTCCACACCGACAAAGCCAGAAAAAATGCGGCAGCAAAGGCTAGAAATTTTCGCGGGAAAAGCTGTGACATAGGAACTTGTAATCCGGGTCTTAATTGTGAATGCTAGCTGGCGGTGTTAACCAAAGGATAAGAGAAAACTCATATTTCTTTACAATTATTTACTTTACAGGAAGGGGAGAGCAAGCGGAAGGAAAAAATAGTTTTTGAGAAAGGGGGAGGGGGAGAGGGAGAGGGGGAGAGC
>NZ_SRRZ01000144.1 GCF_013179805.1 Microcoleus asticus IPMA8
CACTCCTCCTACAAATGCAGTTCACGCTTCTGTTGACGCTCTACCTATTATCCTCTCTGGATAGCACTTTTACAAAACCGGGATGCTCCCCATTTGTAAACTGTCTTTCCAGAAATTCTCGTTGCGCTAACTGCACCTCTAAGCGTTTGTCATACCATTGTTGATTCCGCTGTTGGAAAAATGAAAAAGCGCCTCTGCCTAATCCTCCCAAGACAAGGCGTAACAGAGGATTAGCTAATAAGAATAAAAAAGCATCGGCTTTCTGGGGATTGTGCAAACCTAAGTTGACAATAAATGAAGCGCTACCTAATGCGCTGTATTGAATAAAGTTTCTGCGATTCATAAATTTATCACTCTAAAATGTCTTGGTAAATATAAAGAACCGGACAATTATTTATTGGAGACCTTTTACAATCAGCTTCTAAAGCAATACTGCGAACGTTAGTGACATTGATTGGCCAGACAAGTTTCTGTCCGAATGTCACATCTCTATAGTCAGCAAAGTTTCCATCTTTGTAGATTGTTAAGCGAACTAAAGCTCCGTTATAAGAGCTCTTATTGCTCTTGTCAGAGAAACCAAAACCAAGAGTTAAAGTTTTGAATCTCGGCTTTTGTCCAGGTTCAGCCAATCTGCAAGCTACCTGCTCAAGCCAGCCCTTACCAATAGAAAAATGAGCTCTGTTTCCGAAATATGCAACTGCTCTAAATATTTCAAGCCCTATAGGAATATCTTCATTTATGACCTCATACCCGCCTCCGTTTATTCCCTTACAATTCATTTCACCTAAAGAAGCTGTTCCCGGTGGCCGCCTTTGAGCTTGTACTAAATCTGTTGCCAAAACTACGACTGCAACAGTGAGTACAACTGATATAGATTTACGCAAAAGTGTCTTCATGTTTTTGAGTGAATAAAGTGTAACAACAGGATTTTTGATGCTTGACAGCTTATCATTTACTACTCTACGGAAAATGTCAATTCTACCTGACGTTTTTTGGAACTGATATAATAACTTGAATTAATTAAAAGATCGCTTCTAAATATTATAGGTTTTCTATCTATTGTCGATGTTTTTACAACTACATTGTGGTCAAAAAAAATCGCCTGTTTTACTTCTATGTAACTTCCACTAGAATTACACTTGGGAATTATCCGTACTCCCCATATATTAATTTCCCCAGCATCACAATTAACTGTAATCGTTCTCAATGGTTCACTGGTCAATCGTCTTACCCTTAATTTATAAATTGGTGCTGTCTCTGAATCTGCTGAAGGTGATAAAGAATTACTCCTCGGCGGTAAGTCAACCGAAAGTTCCCCACCACCACCAATTAATTGAATTTTGTTATCGCCGCTGCTGGATTCATACCAACTGGTACTATAATTTTTAGATTTTGCACTACCCGACCAACAGTCTCCAAATTCTAAGTCTATATACTTTGCCGCTGGCTTTTCCCCACATTTAAGTGTGATAGTCTCAAAATCAGATGATGAAGTAATTAGGGATTCTTCAGGAGTAGAAGTTGGTTGAGGCGTAGTACGGGCTATTGGAGTTTGAGTGCTCTTTGCTGCTATCACAGTAGGCTGTCCTATGCTTCCACTTATTCCCACTTTCGCGCTCATAAATTCTTTGAACTGATTAGCGCGTTCAGTTCCTATAAATGATGCTACCTGTATTTCATCTTTTCCTGTAGATTCCCTAACCTTTTTAATAGCGTCCCGGCAAAAACTTGATTTGACTTGACTTAACTTTTCCTCACTGTATTCCAGAAATACCGGATACAAACTAACCGGATAAACTTTCTGGTCCTCAGGCAATTTATCGCCACAAGCATCAAGAGGAAATGAAACGCTTTCAAACGGGTTGGGCGCTTGTGTAGAAGCAGTAGTGGGCGTCGGAGTTGGAGTAGGTGTAGGAACTTGATTTGAAACAGTATTAGGATTACTTGTATTCTCAAACCCACTGCATCCAGATACCAAAACCAGCAGAATTACTGAAATTTTACCTACAACTGTAATATGGTCTTGGTAGTTCATTTCACATAGGTGCTACACGCTCTACTCAATAATAACCTAGCCAATCTCAGCTTTTACGTAACACTCATCAGTAATTATGTTAGACTTTCATCAGGAATTTTTACTCAGCTCCCCTATGCCGCCAGCCGACGAGCAATTTACTCAAGCCGCCAAACACTGGGACTTAGAAACTCTTTACGCAGACCTGGCCTCGGCCAAGGGAAAACGCCTCACCCCAATGGAAAAACGACACCTTCGCGGTCTACTCTGCGGTTATAGTCCCTCTGAAATCGCAGAAAAGCTCCAAAAAACCCCCAAGGGAGTTGAAACTGACCTGTGCGCTACCTTATATAAGTACGTCAAAAGTTTGGTGGGTAAAAGCATTGAAAAAATAGAAAACTGGAGAAATATTGCTGAATGGCTTGAGGATGCTGGATATAAAACTAAGCCACCTGCTAAATTCCCTATTCAAGACGGTGTATCTGAAAATAGTAAAGTTAATGTAACTAATATAAGTTTTGAGAACAATCAAATAAAAATTGGTGTATACCTACAAATAACTGTACCACTACCTTCAGAATTGTCAATACAAAATCTAGACATCAACGATAGCAACGCTAACTAAAATTTTGCCACAAATCAACAGATTCGTAGCGTGAAGCCACTAAAATCAGGAAGCGCGATCGCACTTACGGGCTCAAGCAAAAATCTCAGCAATAAAATTTATCTTACTATTATGCCAAATATTTACATTATTGGCGGCCCTAACGGTTCAGGTAAAACTACAGTTTCCCTGAGATTATTACCCTATTTTTGAGAATGTTTTGAATATGTCAATGCAGATGCGATCGCGGCCGGAATGTCCCAATTTAATCCAGAGTCAGTCGCCATCCTCGCAGGACGCTTCATAATACAAAGACTGCGAACTTTATCAGAATCTGGCACCGATTTCGCCTTCAAGACAACTTTAGCGGCTCATAACTTGGGTCGATTCTTGAGAAACTCTAAAACTAAAGGCTAGACAATCAACCTGATTTACATCTGGCTGCAATCTCCAGAAATCCCAATTGAACGGGTGCAACCCTGAGTTGAAAGTGGCGGACATTCTATTCCCAAAATCGACATAATTTCTCTCATATTGCTTTTCACATAAATCGACCCTGGTTTTTTCAAATAAGCCCGTGAAGCGCAGCTATCCCCTAGGGCATCGCCCAAACTCCGACCGAAGTCATCAAATAACCAATAACCACAAACAAATAACAGAACTGATGTCAACAGTGTTTTTTCGGAAATATTTGCTGGGTAACTGCTTGGTAACATTCACCGGACATAATAACTCGGTAAATAGTGTCAGTTTTAGCCCGACAAGAGATGCGATTTTACGATTCTTTTTCACTTCTTCAAACTGCTATTAGCTTTACCCACTTTAGACACCAGAATTATTGAATAATTCTGGTATCTAGCCGACTACAAGCCGGAAATTTAAAAGTCAAGATTTATTAAGGTTTTACCAAAAAGCGATGACAAATCACAAATTATATATCTAAAATAAGAGACAATTTGACCCGGAAACTGAAGGTAATAAAATGTCTGAACTTAGACAAAATCTAATTACCAGAGATTGGGTAATTATCGCCACGGAACGGGCGACAAGACCGGATCAATTCGCTAACAAAAAACAGTGGGCAGCAGTAGTGCCACCGCACCGTGCCGATTGCCCGTTTTGTGTGGGAAATGAGGAAGACGGAACCTTAGAAACTTGCCGTTTGGGCGATCGCACTGGCTGGAAAGTCCGGGCAATTTACAACAAATATCCCGCACTCTCCCCGACAGCAGAATGGATGAGGATATCCTCGGGAATTCACCGCACGATGGCGGGAATCGGCGTTCACGAAGTAATTGTCGAACACCCGCGACACGATTTGACGACCGCTTTGTTGAGGGTTGAAGAAATTGCCAACATACTTTTAGTATACCGCCAGCGGTATGTAGAAATTAGAAAAAATCCCCACATTGAAACAATTATTATCTTCAAAAATCACGGTGAAACTGCCGGAACTTCTCTCGAACACCCCCACTCGCAGATAGCAGCGACGCCCGTTGTACCCAGCCAATTTCGCAGCCGCATCGACGAAGCTATTAGATATTTTGACGACACGGGAGAATGTCTGTTTTGCCGGACTTTGGAAGATGAATTAGCGGCAGGAGAAAGAGTAATTTTTGAGAGTGAACATTTTGTGGCGTTTATCCCTTACGCTGCACTTTCACCCTTCCACACTTGGATTTTTCCGCGCCGGCATTCCTCTTCGTTTGATGAGATTACTGATGCGGAAATTACGGATCTTGCTGAGACTGTTAAAACTGTACTAGCTAAGTTTTATTACGGATTGAACAATCCCGATTACAACTATAATATTCGATCGGTGCCGATCGCCCAACGGACAACAAAATACTTTCACTGGTATATGGCAATTATTCCCAGAGTCACCAAGCAAGCTGGATTTGAGTTGGGCAGCGGGATGTTTATCAATACTGCTTTGCCGGAAGAAAGTGCGGAATTTGTGCGATCCATCGAAATTCCTAGCGACAGTAATTTGGGGTTGACGTAGAGTATCCTACATCACAATACGTCAGTGGATTTGAAATTTGAAATTTGAAATTTTTGATTGATTCCACAGTTGAATTTGGAATCTTAAACCTTAGTCTAAAATATTGAGCTATCCACGACGAGAGGAGTCCTTCGCAAGTATCCGTTTTTGGGCGGGGTCAAATTGTGGTGGAAATGCACCCCTGCCCTCTGAGTTGCTAGTCAATGTTGGGGGAGGAAACTGATACTATTTGAGGTTTTAGATTAAAGAATTGAAGAATTAGGAATGAGTGACGATATCAGGGTTGGGAGCACGGGCTTACAGTTACATTCTTTTTTTAAACTGGTAGAATTGACGCTCTAAAGTTATGAACGTACAAATTGTTATCGATTTTACCAAACTCACAATAAACTTTCGACATACTGCCAGCCGTCGTCGCTAAAAGTAGCTCTCAACATATCTCTAATTTTGGCATCGATCGATAAGATCCCCTCGCCAGATTCGCCATTCTCGCCGATTTCGCAACTCTCATCCGACAAATGTTCTTGAATGTTGGCCAGAGTATAGGCGAAATTAGCCAGAAAATAATGTTCGTGCACCCACGCTGTCGGATCTGGTATTGCTGCACTCTCAAAAGCTCGATCGACTAAATCTTTTTTGGCAACATCGTCAGTCTGGTTTTTCATGTTGAGTTCGATTTAGGTAGATATTGTAACTTATCTCATTTTAAGCTTAATTGTCAACAGCATGGCGATCACGATCGGCCACAGCAGTGACAAATTTGTGTAGATTGTGCGATCGCGATCTTAATTTTTTTGTCGATCGCGTGTTATCATACTACCTCAAACTCGGTGACCAATAATTTTCACCTCCGGCAAAATACACTTGGGCATCATTCCGTGAACTCCTTTTTGGGGATTGTTGACAGCCTGCGTAATCCGAAAATTTACCGCAATAGAACACAAAACATAAGCATCTTCCTCTTTGAAACCTGCAAACTTTTGCAGCCAATAAACCGTCTGTTTTACCGCCATCTCAAACGCTTCATCTAATGTTCTACCAAATCCCATAATCACAATATGAGTGGGCGTTTCAGCAAACGGAAATATCAGAAATAAATCCTTGCGTAAGATGATTTGAATAGTCCCGTTCATCGAAGTTTCAATTGCAGTACCGCCAACTTCACCGTCTCCTTGTGCCGAATGTCCGTCGCCGATGGACAGTAAACCGCCGCGCAGAAAAATAGGTAAAAATAACCGCGTTCCTGGTTGGAGTTCCTGATTGTCCATATTGCCACCGTAGCGCTCTGGAGGAATAGAAGAACGGTTGATTTCTGCATTGGCAACGCCGATAATTCCAAAAAAAGGATGCAGGGGAATCCGAATGCCGCTACCTGCGGGAAATTCAGCAATTTTTTGCTCTAAATCTAGCGGAATAAATCGCAATTTCGATTCGGGGAAATACTCAGGCAAAGCTCCCCATCCGGCGCGAATTGCATTAAATCCTACTGGTAAACTCGGGTAAACATCCTCAATGTGAATTTCTAAAACGTCTCCCGGTTCGGCATCAGTAACATAAATCGGGCCTGTTAGCAAGTGGGGCCCGGGGCCAACTTTGCGGTTGCTCGACAAATTCTGACAAATATCTAAAAATTCCGGCGTCAGAAATTCCGGCGGCGCCTTGTCAGCAACATAATATCCTGAATAGGTTTCGATATCGATGCGATCGCCCGAATCCACCCTTAAAGCAGGTTCGATCTTCGGAGAAAAACCGCCCAAGTGTACGGTTTTGCAGCTAGCCTTGAGAAGGTGGCGGGTCATGGGATTTTAGATTTTAGATTTTAGATTTTAGATTGAAGGAAGGGTTTTAAGAATGTTATATCGCAAGTCTCAATCATTTTTGAGAATTTTTTTTTAATGAACCACAGAAGGCGCAGAGGGCGCAGAGAAAGAGAATGGAGAGATCAGAAGATGTGAAAAAATGGTTAAAGTTTGTTAGATGTGAGATATTTTACTAATTTCTTAACTTTTTGATAACGTTGGTAGTTTAAAATTTAAAGTTGGCGGGGGCGGGTTTATATGTATTTGGGTGGAGAGTTCTATTTTGCTGGTGAAACCCGCCACTACCAACTAATGGCTAATGACTTATGTTGACACCATTGCCTGATAAATTAGAAAATTCTAGAGATTTGCCCCGCACTCCCTGGTTTTTTGCTGTTTTGATTTTGATTGTTTTCTTGCTAGGTTTCATGATGCAATCTTACCTCAACGAACCTCAACTTTTAACCGATCCGTTTCTGCAACTCCCAACAGCAAGCTCTGTACGAGTTGTTTGGTTTACCGAGTTTGCTGGTACTCGCCACACGGTTGATTACGGCGAAAATTTGAATCAAATTACGGCAGCCAATACTACTAAGCTAAGCCGCACTCGCGAAGACAAAGACTCGCGCATTTCCGATGAAATCAAACAAAGCATAATTGACAGCAATCCAATTGTCCGCGACATCTGGCGGCACGAAGCAGAAGTCCCCAATTTAAAGCCCGGTGTTCGCATTCCTTATCGAGTCACCAGCGAAAGAGAAGACGGCGCATCTGTCAGCAGCAAGGTTTTCACTCTTTCTCCGACACCAGCAGCAGGAATCCCGCTGAAAATTCTCCTCACTTCCGACCATCAATTGATGCCTATGACAGCAGCAAATCTCCAGAAAGTAGCCGAAACAATTGGGAGAGTTGACGCGGTTTTTATGGCAGGAGATTTAATTAATATACCCGATCGCGCTTCTGAATGGTTCGACGACTACCGAGGCCGCGCCTTCTTTCCAGCTCTGCAAGGTCGCGCATTTTCCGAACTGGACAAGAACGGCATCAAAACAGTTTACAGCGGCGGCGAACTGATCCAACACGCGCCTTTATTTCCGGCGATTGGCAATCACGAAATCATGGGTCGCTTTGCAACCAACAGCACGCTCGGCGACCAATTTAACGATCCTTTTCCCCGCGCCACTGCCGATAAATTCTACGCTCAACGAGCTGCATTTGTGAATCCCAACAATGACCCTTCAATGCGGGAAATATGGCGGAAAAACAATAGTTTTAATAGCGATACCTATGAGGAAATATTCAACTTTCATGGACGCAAAAATTACTATGCTGTGACTTTTGGGGACGTGCGGTTAGTAACTTTGTATGTTACCAATATCTGGCGAACTCCGAATTTAGAGCCGGGTGCCAGGGGCAGGTATCGGGAACGAAACGAAGATTTTAATAATCCCGAAAAATGGGGATACGGACAGCATATTTTTGAGCCGATTGTCAAGGGTAGCGCTCAATATACTTGGTTGCAACAAGAGTTAAAGAGTGCGGAATTCCAGCAGGCTAAATATAAAATTGTGATGTTTCACCACCCGCCGCATTCTCTGGGTGACAATATTGTACCTGCTTATACTGACCCTGTGCAAATAGTCGATCGCGCTCTCGATGGCGAGATTAAAATGGTGCGTTACGAGTATCCGAAACAGCAAGATTATCTGATTCGGGATGTAGTGCCGCTACTAGAAACAGCGGGGGTGCAGTTAGTATTTTACGGGCATTCGCACTTGTGGAATCGGTTTGTAAGTTCCAGCGGAATGCACTTTTTGGAGACTTCTAATGTAGGCAACAGTTACGGTGCTTTTGCGGGGGAAAAGCGCCGATTTGTGCCACCGGGATATCGGGAAGATTACAGCGCTATTGGAGACCCGAACGGATTGGAACCTGTGATGCCGACTGTTGCGCCTTTGTTGGGAGAAGACGGGCGGCCGCTGCCGTATATTGAGAGTAACGATATTACGGCTTTTACTATTTTTGATACGGGGGAGGGTACGGTTAGCAGCTACTATTTTGATACGCGGAAACCCGAGTCGGAAGTGGTGAAGTTTGATGAGTTTAAGTGCGAAAGGTAAGGGCACGGCATTGCCGTCTCCCTACAGAGCTCTGATTCAACTGAGATGTTGCATTATTCTCAATTAGCTGTTTAGGAACGGGCAAGATGCCCGTTCCACAAAACTCAATTTTCTTGTGGAACAGGCATCTTGCCTGTTCTTAACAATGGTGCAAGATTTAATATTAAACCTTCTCTTTCGCAGGCGGAACCAAACCAGTTTTATTCAAACCCGCATCAATCTGCCTCAGCAATTTAAAATCGTCTTCGGGTAAAGAATTAACAGGCGAGTGTTTTTCTAGAAACGAGAATGCTTGCCGAAATTCACGCGGCCGGGAGTCGATCGCACTATCGAAGTGACAAGGTACAATCCTTTGAAAGTCCCAACTCGCGACTCTATCCACCCAATCGAGAGTTTCCCTCGGCGCGCGGTTGAGAATCAAAGTCTGCAAAATCGGCGCGACAAACAACCGCCCCCCTCCCCGCAAAGCCTCAAACGATCGCTCCCAATGTGTTTTCCACTTGAACGGATACAACCCGAAATAAGCTTTCCTAGAGCGTTCTGGCGCTTTGCCTGCGTTGTCTAACACCTCCGACCACGGCGGCACTTCCAGCACGCTAGGCGTAAAATACATGGCAAATAAGGCGATTCTCTGCCAGCCTTTGCGCCGATTTTCGTGGGTGTCTGCCACCGTCTCCAAGGCGCTGTCTTTGGCGTGAAACAGCAGCGGGTAAGAGTCGAGTTGGACGATCGCGGGCGGATTTTCGGGAATGGAAACTATGGAATCTGTTAGCATCAGCGTGCGCGATCGCCTGTGAAATAACGCAACTTCAGCAAATCTGCCCAAACCGAGGTCCAGCGGGCCGAGAATTGCCCAGTCAAATTGATCTGCTAACGGCGTGTTGCTGCTGTCAAACGGCAGTACAGAAGTGCGTTTCGCCGGCAAACCCAGCCAACTCAGCGGCAAATTCACGGGGAAACTCCACTGCTGCGGGGCGACAAACACCTGCGCTTCGGGAAAACTCCTCGCAAAGGGGCCGACAAAAACTTTGTGTTCGAGGCCCGAAACCGTTGTCAGCAGGATGTACTTAACTTCGCCGTGCTCTGCTACTAACTCTTTTACCAAGCGGATGCACTCAGGAGTCGGTGCAACGGGGGCGTAGACGAGAAGGCCTTCGGGTTCTAATTTAATTACTGTCATCCGAATCGGGACGACAACGTAGAAAATGCCTTGTAGCTGGTCAAAAGTCCAGATTGTGTCCTTGACTATTTCCTTGCGGATGGTGCGCCGCTTGCTGTAGGGATAGAGGGGGACGACCGGCCAAAAAGCCCAAGAATAGTCCCGAGAATCAATCTGTGCTGATGTTGGTATGCCTTCGCCCTCTGCCACTCCGCGACTCCTTGCCGATTTTTTTGTACGTGCGTGCGATCGAACTATTGTTAGTTATAGATTAAGTTATCCCCTTTATCAATCGGCTGTTGAAACCGCTGCATACAGTCAAACGAAGTCTGCCTCTGCGGACTAAGAGATCGAGAATGAATTTTTAGCTGACCAAGAATTTCTTGATGGTACCCGCCACGTGATTTATCCGTGGAATCAATCCAAAATCTAAAATCGAAAATTCTCAAGCCCCCGCATTTATCCGTGGGGTCGCCTCTAAAATCTAAAATCTAAAATCTAAAATCTAAAATCTAAAATCGATTGACTTGTCCTGATACAATGATAAGCTCGCAAAAATTTCTCAACTTAGTAGATATGACTCAAAACTACCGCATCACTCTTTTACCAGGAGACGGCATCGGCCCTGAAATTATCGCTGTGGCGGTAGATGTCCTGAAACTTGTCGGTCAACAATTGGACATCGGCTTTGAATTTCAAGAAGCTTTAATGGGCGGCGCTGCTATTGATGCAACAGGCAATCCGCTGCCAGAAGAAACACTGGAAAAATGCCGCAACTGCGATGCAGTATTGTTAGCAGCCATTGGCGGTTACAAGTGGGATAATTTGCCCCGCGAACAGCGCCCGGAAACTGGATTATTAGGACTGCGCGCCGGATTGGGATTGTTTGCAAATTTGCGTCCTGCGACTATTTTACCGCAATTGGTTAATGCTTCTAGTTTGAAACGGGAAGTTGTCGAAGGCGTGGATATTATGGTCATCCGCGAACTCACAGGCGGCATTTACTTCGGCAAACCGAAAGGTATTTTTGAGACGGAAACAGGCGAAAAACGCGGCGTTAATACTATGGCTTACACAGAGTCAGAAATTGACAGAATCGGGCGAGTCGCTTTTGAGACGGCCAGGAAGCGGGGTAAAAGGCTGTGTTCCGTTGATAAAGCGAATGTTTTGGATGTTTCGCAACTGTGGCGCGATCGTATTATTGCCCTTTCTTCAGAATACCCTGATGTCGAACTTTCTCACATTTACGTTGACAACGCAGCAATGCAGTTAATTCGCTGGCCTAAACAGTTCGATACAATTGTCACCGGCAATTTATTCGGCGACATTCTTTCCGATGCGGCGGCGATGCTAACTGGTAGTATTGGAATGCTGCCTTCTGCTAGTTTGGGAGCAAGCGGGCCGGGGGTTTTTGAACCCGTGCACGGTTCCGCACCGGACATCGCGGGACAAGATAAAGCAAATCCCATCGCCCAAGTTTTGAGTGCGGCAATGATGCTGCGCTACGCCTTAAATCAGCCGGAAGCTGCTAATAAAATTGAGCAAGCAGTTGTCGAAGTTTTGGATCGATGTTATCGCACTGGTGATATCATGTCAGAAGGCATGAAACTCGTCGGCTGTCGGGCGATGGGCAATGCTTTAATTGAAGTTTTGCAAGGTTGATCGATGGTCTGGTAGGGGCGGGTTTTACGAATAATATTCGACGCACACACACAACCTCATAAACCCGCCCCCACACAACTAATAACCTATATCAACCTTGACTTTGAGCGCAGGTAAAAAATCTACATTGAGGCTTACCGTTGGGTGGGGGCGGGTTTATAAGATTATTAATTTTTGGCAATTATGGTTGGTAAAACCCGCCCCTACAGGAATTGGGGTTTAATGTTCCGCAGTCAAAAGATTGAATTGCTCGGTATCAATGCGATTTGCTCGATACAAAATTTCAGCTATTTCCGAAAGCGCTAACACAGAATGTGCGCGATAACCGTTGACCTGCATCTTATCTTTGACTCCCTGTTCGTGGTCGATTAATACTACGATATCTTCCACATTCAATCCAGCCGATTTTAACTTAGCCGCGCCTTCCATCACGCTTTTGCCGCTAATCAAAATATCATCGACTACGACAATCGTTTCTCCTGCCTGAAAATGCCCTTCAATCAACTTACCTGCACCGTATGTTTTAACCTCCTTGCGCGGGAAAATCATCGGGCGTTCCATCCGCAATGCTAAACCAGTTGCTGTGGGTAAAGAACCGTAAGGAATTCCCGCAATGCGATCGAATTTTAAGTTTTTAAGAATGTCTGCATAAGCGCTGACAATTTGGTGGAAAATCTGCGGAATTGAGATAATTTTTCGCAAGTCGATGTAATATGGAAATACGGCTCCCGATGCTTGTACGTGGTCGCCAAAAACTACGCAGCCGATGTCATAAAGTTGCAAGATTAAATCGCGGTGAGGTTCCGGTTGCAAAAAGCAAACATCGGGCAGCCACAGTTCGCAAGTGGGACTACCTTCGATCGCCCGCAGCCTCTGTTGATTAATATTATCCCGCAAATTCTCAATTTCTCGGCGCGGCTCTTTCCCCGCTAATAAACTCGGGGGGACTGGCAGCAGCAAATCTTCACCATTCTTGCTTAAACCGGCCGCCAGCAGTTGTGCGAGGTCGTTTTCTTCTGTGAGGTCCTTTTCTACCGGGATGTCTCCTTCGACTAAAATTAGGCGTTCAGGAGCCTCTTTGCGGATGCGGGCTAACATATCCGGCATTACTCCTACTTCTAAACCGACTTTTTCGGGAGTTCCCCAAGTTTGAGAGAGTCGGACTAATTGCAAGTAAAAAGGGTTGTTTGGCGTCGGGTATTCTTGCAAATCCGCCGCTGACGAGTTGGCGGTGGCACAGAGCACAAAAACAGTTTTTCCAGCGTATAACAAAAAAGGCGCTACTTGGTCGAATCCGGGATAGGGACTTAAAGTAATAGCGTCAACTCGCCAATCTTGAAATACAATTTTGGCAAACACTGTGCTGGTATTTAAATCGCAGTGTTTGGCATCTAAAATTACTGGCAGGTGAGGGGGAATAATTGTTAAAATTTCTTGCAGCAATGCCCAACCGGGAATACCGAGAGATTGGTAAAAACCGAGGGTGATTTTGCAGGCACAGATTAAATCTGCTGTTTCGTCGATCGCACTTTTTAGCTTTGACAACAAATCAGTTACAAAAGTTTGAGTTTCTTCCCCAGTCATGGAAACCAGCGCGGGCAAGGTTTCCGGGTCGGGGTCGAGGGCTAAATACAGCAAACTTTGATTGTTTTCAACAGCCGCTAACAGTTTATCGAAAAAGTTGGTTCGATCCGTCATAGTTTGTTAGGGAGGTAAGGGGAATTTAAAAAATTGCCGTTCAAAGTGGGATTGGTGTTGTGCCGGAAGAAACCGATCCCTGTAGAAGTTGAAATTAAGAATCTTTTAAGATTGTAGAAGGTAAAGAGCAGGAAATCTGTAAATTTGGGAGCAGTTTCATGGGGACAGATGTTCGGGTTGGCTGCACCGGTGATTGCAGCTAACCCCCAGCAAGTCAATTAGTTGCGACAAGCTAACCAGTCTCCGGGCTGCGATTTGATCGGCATTCCCCTAGCGCAGGGGAGTTTAGCAAATGCGGATTTGCCAGGGGCAGATTTGAGAGGAGGAAATTTTAGGGAAGCTAATTTATCGGGGGCAAATTTGAGCGGGGCTTCTTGGCGGCAAGCTAATTTACAAGGCGCTAATTTGAGCGATGCTAATTTAACCCGATCCCGTTTGACGGGGCTAATCTAAAAAATGCTACCGTTGCAGGTGTTATTTCGGTTGACCAAGAATTTCTTGATGGTACAAGCCCCCGCATTTATCCGTGGAATCAATCGAAAATCTCAAATCTAAAATCCTCAAGCCCCCGCATTTATCCGTGGGGTCAATCTAAAATCTAAAATCTAAAATCTAAAATCGATTGACGGTAGTATTAAATAGAAGCAGAAGCTAAAGCAATGCCCGCCTTATCATATGGATAGTAATAAATGATCGGTACGATCGACTTTAGGATTTGGGACGAGTTGCTGCAACGCTACGTTGACGATTTCGGCCGCGTCAATTATCGGCGCTGGAAAGCTGAGGGGGCGGATGTTTTGAGGGGGTGGCTGGAAAGTTTGGCGGATGTGGATTTGGCGGAATGTAGTGATGCGGATGCGCGGCTGGCGTTGTGGCTGAATGCGTACAATGCGATCGCAATTTCTCAAGTTCTGGAAGTATATCCGATCGCGTCCATCCGTCCCAAAATTTTGGGAATTCCCAACTGGCTGAGTTTTTTGGATTTTTTCACTCGTTCAAATTCGATTATTGGCGACAAAAAGTACAGTCTCAATCAAATCGAACACGCAATTTTGCGGCCGGAATTTGCCGAACCGCGCATCCATTTTGCATTAGTTTGCGCTTCAGTCGGGTGCCCGCTGCTGCGCCGGGGGGCTTATTTCCCGGAGTCGGTACGGACTCAACTAGAAGCGGATGCCAGCCGTTTTATTCACAATCCTGATAAGGTGCGGTACGATGCCCAGAAAAAGACGCTTTATTTGAGCAAGATTTTTAAGTGGTACGGCGAGGATTTTGTGAAGGCGGCGGGTTCGGTGGCTGAGTATGTGGGCGGTTATTTGGGGCCGGAGGCGGCTGTGAGTGATGGATGGGCGATCGTTTTTTTGCCTTACGACTGGAATTTGAATCGGGTTGAACGATAAAATTTGCGCCTAGGGGTAGGTCTTTTCTTGAGGGGGTAATTTTTTTCGGTTGTATCAGTTGCGTAGTATGGGTTTAAGGCTCTTTATGAAAAATCCGACGCAAATGGTGTATTGCTTGCTGTCAAAGGTTTTGAGGTTTGCTGAAAATTTTGCCTCTTGACAGATCGGTATTGAAAGGGTACTTTTAATATGTACAGACGCAAACGAACCTTGAAAACTAAATACAGTAAAAGTTTCAGAAACCAACTGTTGCAATCAACCTAAATCCCTATCAGGGATTGAAACTCAAATTGCCTAGTTGCCAGCGGTGTTTCATCAAAGGTTGCAATCAACCTAAATCCCTATCAGGGATTGAAACTTATAGAGAAATCCAGGAAGATTACCTTTAGCATTACGTTGCAATCAACCTAAATCCCTATCAGGGATTAAAACTTATAAAGGAAACCTGGTAAGTTACCCTTAGCGTTACGTTGCAATCAACCTAAATCCCTATCAGGGATTGAAACATCAGATACTAAGTGATGCACATTCATCATCAAGTTGCAATCAACCTAACTCCCTATCAGGGATTGAAACTGCGTCTGAACTGTTATCGAAAAATACTTTAGTCAGTTGCAATCAACCTAACTCCCTATCAGGGATTGAAACTTATTCTCCCCTACTAAAGTATTGAAAGAGCGTGATAAGTTGCAATCAACCTAACTCCCTATAAGGGATTGAAACAATCTGCCTTATCTCCCATTCATAAGCAGGATTTAAGGTTGCAATCAACCTAACTCCCTATCAGGGATTGAAACTCGTACCTGCTCAAGACTTTGACGAAGAAAACCCCAAGTTGCAATCAACCTAACTCCCTATCAGGGATTGAAACGGGCCAATAGCAGAGATTCCCATATCTTCTTTCAGTTGCAATCAACCTAAATCCCTATCAGGGATTGAAACACCAATCACAATTTTCTTTTCCACAATTAGTTCCATGTTGCCATCAACCTAAATCCCTATCAGGGATTGAAACACTATTAACTCATTCTCTTTTGCGTAGAAATTACGTTGCAATCAACCTAAATCCCTATCAGGGATTGAAACTCCGCTACCTTGGCTACTCCCGCCCCGTACTGCATAGCGTGTTACAATCAACCTAAATCCCTATCAGGGATTGAAACAGTGCAACTCCTCCGAATATCTGCCAATTCTTGTTTCCCGTGTTGCAATCAACCTAAATCCCTATCAGGGATTGAAACGTTTCGCTGTAACCGAATGCTGCAACTCTTTCATAGTTGCAATCAACCTAAATCCCTATCAGGGATTGAAACTGAATCGCCGATGGGCTTAACTTCTCTTTGCCTGGAGTTGCAATCAACCTAAATCCCTATCAGGGATTGAAACGACAATTGCTTGATGCTGATATCAATTTGATTGCGCTGTTGCAATCAACCTAAATCCCTATCAGGGATTGAAACACTTCCATAAACCGGAGCCAGCCAACAACTGGGAAAAGCCGCAATCAAACTAAACCCCTATTAGGGATGGAAACATGGCCTTAATCAGGTTGAGGGTGGAGATTTTTACTAATAGCTAATTGGTTAGATAAATGCTAACCAATTAGCTATTTATCCGCCATTAAACCTCTCCACTCAAAATCTGTTGAACCGTCAAACTTAGCTGTGGAAACATCGGAGATACGATCGCCTCTCCATCCCGAAATACCCCAACCTCAACATATTGCCCATTCTCAAGCCGCAAAACCGTCACAACTTGTTCTATTGGATCGATAACCCAATACTCTGCAATGCCCCGCGCTGCGTACTGAGCTCGTTTGCGCTCGTAATCCCGATCCCTGCCCAGTCTACCCGGACTCACTACCTCCACAACAAACCGAGGAGGCAGCATATCGAAAGTGATAGTTAGCCTGGTTGCTGTCAGCGGAATGTGTTCAGGTTCCAGAATTATCAAATCGGGGTAGCGGTTGGCCGCATCTCCCGATCGCAAAACGGCAACTTGAACCTCGCAATTATGCGTTTTAATCAGCCTGAGTGGCACTAGCCCGCTGCTAGCAAGATAGAAAAATAGATAGTTAGCAATGAAATTATTAGGTTCAGATTCTGGTGGCAAAGCTATTAACTCCCCATCAATTAACTCATAGCGTTGACCCGTATCATTTGAGTAATTAAGGTACTCGTCAAAAGTTAATTTTTTAGATTGAGCTTGTACCATAATATTACATTCCTTGATTTATTCGTTCCTTTCTGCTGGGAGTTTGTTTATGTAGAAACGGTTTCAACAGCCGAAGGATATCAATCAAATCTGCTGTGCAAGTTCAGCAGGTGTCCCAGCCTCCATCGACAATCGACCCACAAGTGACATATTAAAAACTATCACAGTTCAAATCCTCTGGAATATTAAAAATGATTTCAGATAAATTTCGACGCGAGTTGCGAGAACAAGCCAAACTCTGGCAAGTAGAAGGACTCATCGATACTTCATTCTACCAACAACTTTCGGAACGCTACCAATTCAACACACTCGAAACCGCCTCCCGCAACCGATTCCTCAGCATTCTCATCAGTCTCGGCGGCATTCTCCTCGGTATAGGAGTCATCACCTTTGTAGCAGCAAACTGGCAAGTTTGGTCGCGGGAAGTGAGAGTGGCACTGCTGCTAAGTCTTTTCGTAGCAGTCAATGCAGCAGGTTTCTATCTGTGGCGAATTCCCCCATCCCGAAGCAAAAACTCCAATCCCAATATGCCCGCAACAAAAGGGCGAAACAAACTCCTAGGTGAAGGATTGTTGCTGTTAGGGGCTCTGATTTTAGGAGCAAATATGGCATTGATGGCGCAAATGTTCCATATTGGCGGTTCTTCCTACGGACTTTTCGTTGCTTGGGGAATCGGCGTGCTCGGAATGGCTTACAGTTTGCGGTTGACTTCCTTGGGCGTTTTGTCCGCACTTTTAATCGGTTTGGGCTATTGGCTTGCCGTGTTAGATTGGTCTTCCAAAGTCGAGTTTTCTTGGCTGGAAGTGTTGGTGCGGCAAATGCCGATCGCAGCCAGTATAATGTTTGTGCCGCTGGCTTATTGGTGTCGATCGCGTGCTATTTTTGCCATAGGTGCGATCGCGATAATTTTTTCCTTACAAGTTTCAATTGTCCAAGGGTTAAATGCAACCTGGGGTGTTGCAATTTTTTGCGCCCTACCGCCCGCTTTGCTGTGGGGATACGACGATGCAATGTGGCCGAAGGTACACAGCAGGCTGTTTCAACCTACCGCCCGCAGTTTAGCACTGCTGTTTCTCGCCGGTTTGTTTTATCTTCTTTCTTTCTACGGGTTTTGGCAAGATTCGCCGAATCCTGCGCCAACTGATCCCGATTGGGTTTTGCTGGCAAATGTGGCTGTTTTGGGCGGTTTCACGGTGTTTGAATGGCTGCGTTTGGGACGTTTGGAACTCCGGCGGCCGAAACAAAAAGGAGTGAATTTGACCACAGGTGCGATCGGCATTTTAATCCTCGCCAGCGCCTTTATACCGCTTTTTCACCTCAGTTTTACTCCCATTCCTCAATTAGCGACTTTTCTGTTCAATGTTTTCTTATTTTTGCTTGCTGTCGGCTTAATCCGAGAAGGTTTAGCTTTAGGAAACCGCCAGATTTTTTGGGGAGGCATGGTATTAATCACCCTGCAAATTATCAGCCGACTGTTTGAATACAACACAGGATTGTTGCTCAAATCTTTTGTCTTTGTTTTGTGCGGGATTGGCGTAATTGCTGCGGGCTTGTGGTTCGAGCGCCACTTCGCAAAAATTCACGATGAATAGGAGCATTCTACTATAGTGCGAGCTTCCCGATCGCACTGCACTCGGAAAATGATTATGCCGATTCAAAGGTCAACGATATTATTCTGCGAACCAATTCCCTATTCCCAATAAGCTGTTTCGCATTTAAATTGTGATAATAGCATTTCCTTTGTTTTTAAGTTTTCGTCCCCATTTGATAACCAATTCTCCTTCATTTAAA
>NZ_SRRZ01000145.1 GCF_013179805.1 Microcoleus asticus IPMA8
TAATAATTTTTTGTACGGCACTATACTTGATTTACTTTTTTGTACATCATAGCTAGTCTACCACTTGTTCGACCTTAAGTAAACCGTATTGGAGTATATTGCACATCGACTGTTCCCATCTGTTGACCAACTGAGAAATCTTCTAGAAAAGCTTCTCAATCAGGGAGAGTTAATTATCAAGTGGCAAAGAAAGATTAAAAATAAAGGTAACAATCATGTTGCAACTTGAATGCACATCAGCTTATTAACAGCCCTGCCACACAGGCGAACATACCTGCCTTTAATTTTAGCCTGCGATACCAACCTTCTCTAGTAATTGAAACCTTGTTTAAAGCTATTTCCGAAGTCGAAGGCGTTTTGTCGCCACCAACTCCGGAAGTTGATAATTCAAGCCTTAACGATGGTTCTTTGCATCTTATTGTCGGCTATTGGACGCTGCCGGAAGAAGCACAGGTGGGACGGACAAAAACCAGGGCTGTGGTGATGATTAAAGTAGCGTGCGTCCGGGCCGACCTTAAAATTCCTCAACCCGTACCAGTGACTTTGTACGATCGAACATTTGACCGTGAGTGAGTTTTGAATTTTGAGTTGGGAGAGGGCGAGACAGGGAGAGTCGGAGAGTGGGAAAAATCCTCTTTCTCCCCTCGGACTTCTTCCCCCTTGGCTTCTTCCCTCAACATCCATCCCTTAAATCCGTTAAATCCCGTACACTGGTTCGTTGCCGAACTTCCCTCTGACTTCTGTCATCTGACTTTTCAAATCAAGCAAAAGGCGAGCCGATGTTATATTAGCGCGCCTCCAAATTGTATTCTATTTTGCCAAACGAAATTGAGCAGATTGTTGCAGTTGAAAAAATCAGGAAGTCGTCTTGCTAGCGCGGCGGCGGCGGGCTGCAACCAAGCCACCCAAACCGAGAGCCAAACCAGTCATTGTCATTGGTTCGGGAACTGCTTCTGCGCTCACTGCGAAGTCTTGGAAGTCTGCGTCGTTGCTGTTACCGCGATCGTCGAAGGAGATTAGCGTGCCTCCATTAAACAGAGAACTTGTTCCGTTTGTGAATTGTCCGGCAGCTTGGAAGACGTTCGTTGTTTCTTTGCCGAGTGCGTTCCACAGTTGCGATTGCCCGCCAAACACGGCTAGCTGGGTGTTGGAGTTCAAGGCTGAGCTTGAGTATACAGTGCCATCGTCGCCGCTGTCGAGTCCCAAAGTATAAATTTGACCGGCCAGGAATGTGAATACTGCCGAGCCAGAACCCAAGACTGTATTGCCCAGAGTTCCTTTCCATTCGTTTTCCCACTCGTTGTCTGAGGATTTAGTTTCCGAAAACAGGTTGGCCACTTTAGAGATCGCCGAGTCATTCACAGTGTAGACTCCCAAAGAGGATTGGTACATACCGTGAGATTCTTTGAACTTAAAGGTGACACTTGTATCTTGCTGGAATGAGATGCCGTTGGTACCAAAGGAGAATGCGTGAGCTGGAGCTGCGGCGCCCAACATAGCTGTGGCGGCTGCGGTAGCTGTTAGGGCGGATAATAGTTTGGTATTCATAATCTGTTCCTTTTTCGATAGGCTCTTAATAATTTTATTATCGGATACTTTTTTGTATTTTTGGCACTTTATGTAAATTTTGACATATTCTTTACCCAGCCTTTACATATCCTTCACAAATGCTGTCGATCGCATCGGCTTGCAGGGCGAGCGCTCCCTCAAAATACACACAAATAATTATACAAATTGTGGCTTTAAACCTTGCAGTCGCCGGCATGGGAGCGCCCAGGAACCAAACTGATTTGGAGCGGGTTTATGCTAATTTTTTATTTTATTCTCAAGTCTAAATCCTCAATAACAAACACTTAAGTATATATACGGTGATATTTTTGCCCGCTGACAGGTAGAGAAGTTTTATATTAACCCGAAACTGGGAATATTTGTTTTTTGGGACTTGCGTATGAAAGTTAAAGTAGTTTATCTATCGGGTAAATTACGTACAAACTGCGATCTTTGGGTGTACGTCTTTTGGTTAAATTAAATAGATCCAGCGCCGCGATCCCTCCCAAAGATGCGATCGACTATATGCGATGGGACCAGATTGAAGCGGTAAAAGAGCGGATAGCCCCTTAACAAATACCGTATATAGAACCTCTGGGCAAGTCCTTGCTCCCGATCGACCGCATCAAAACAGACCGCTGTAGCGTTCCTCGGCCCAAGGTTCGCCCCGCTGGTGGTAGCCGTTGCGTTCCCAAAAACCGAGTTCTTCGGTTTCGGTAAACTCCAGGCCGTTAATCCATTTAGCGCTTTTCCAAGCGTACAAGTGCGGAACTACCAGCCGCATCGGGCCACCGTGGTCTGGGGATAGGGGTTCGCCGAAGAGGGTGTGGGCGAAAAAGTTTTCTTCTCTCCGTAAGTCGGCGATCGCAATGTTAGTGGTGTAGCCGCCGTAGCAGTGTTCCAGGACGTGCAGAGCTTTCGGATCGACTTCTATGTAGTTCATAAAATCTGTGACTTTGACTCCCGTCCACTGCACGTCGAGTTTTGACCACCGGGTGACGCAGTGAAAATCCGCAGTAAAGTTACTTTGGGGCATGGCCTGGAAGTCCGACCAAGTGAAGGTTTGTGGTTTTGCCAATCCCCAGACTTTAAATTCCCAACTCTCAATGCTGACCGAGGGTGTATCGCCGTAGGTCAGCACGGGAAAGCCGTTGGCGAGGTATTGACCCGGGGGGACGCGATCGCTGTTTTCTGATTCAGGCTTGCGAAAAAATTTGCCCAGCATTGATTCACGCTCTACACTAACTGCCTGCAATCCTCACTATAACTTGCTGATATGGGCGCATCGCAATTAACCTCAAGGTAGAAAGCAAAAGCACTTCTGCCGAAATAAAACTTCCCAAATCCTGCCTGATGCCAACCTACTTCTGCCTTTAGAGAGATGCGAAGCTAAAAATTACAAAATATATCACCCCAGAGTATTAATTTGTTAATCTTAAATCATATCGCAATTAATGGTGCATTTCCGAATCTTTGATGTATTGTAAATATGCTGAGATGCCATATGTAAAAAAATTGATGGGGTAAAAATCATGTTCACACCTTGCTTGATTCCGTTGGCGGTCTGCTTTATTGCTTGGTTGGTGGCTGTGGGGACTGACAACAGAACGCTAGACGGAATTCCGGCTCCTATAGCTGCAATTATTGGAGTGTGTTCGTTAATTTGGTTTGTGGCGGTGTGTCCTTGGCCTGTTGAACTCGCTCTAGTCTTGGCGGTGGTGGTTTTGGGCAAAGCTTACCTGCAAAAAATCTTGAACGTTGGCTGAATTTTCAGGGCTAGCGCTTAAGACAGTTGCGGGAGCGCGATCGGGTGCTGCTACCTTGTTGAGATTTTCGCAATTTGTCTGGCTATTTTCTCAGATGGGGTCGCCAAAGCGGAAGCAACCCCAGCATTGGTGAAATTCAACTTAGATATTTCGGTTAAAAATTAGAACATAAAAATCGACAGAGAAACCCAGTTTATCTAAGATAAACCGGGTTTGTGGGAGGCTAAAATTTTCACAAATCCCGCAAGACTTGCTTAGGAATTAGGCACTCGGAACCGAAGAAACCGGGTTTCTGAGTCGAGGAGTGTGGCTGTATGTTCGTAAAATGGCGAGCTGTTAAATTGGCAAGCGATTGATATCTTTATTAGAACCAACTACTACCATCGCCTCGCCCTTTTTCAAGCGTTCGTTTGGCTGCGGATTGATCTCGAACTTGTCGGCGCGACCGACTGCTAGCAAGTTCAAACCGTACCTGCGCCGGAGATCCAATTCCGAGATGGTTTTACCGTCAAACTTTTCAGGAACGAGCAACTCAACGATGCTGTGATCTGGGTCGAGGTCAAAGCGTTCTAAAATGCTGGGTTGTGTAAGAAGGCGGGCCAAAGAGCAACCCATTTCTCGTTCTGGAAAAACTACATGATCTGCGCCGACTTTTTTCAACAGTTTTAAGTGAGTTTCCGAAGAAGCTTTGGCTATTACGTGACTTACCCCGCCTTCCTTAAGATTTAGGGTGGTGGTAATGCTTTCTGCTAGGTAATTGCCGATCGCAACAATCACTGTTTCAAATTCAAATATACCGGCTTCCCCAAGAGCGCTAGGCTCAGTAGAATCTAACTGCACAACGTGAGCAGCAATACGATCGGTCAAAGCTTGAGTTACTTTTTTTTCATCGGTGTCCACTCCCAAAACTTCGTAACCCAAGCCGTGCAGAGTCGAACACACAGCTTTGCCGAAGCGTCCCAAACCAATAACTGCAAACTGCTTGTTGTCGGCGCGCAAAGTGCGAAAAAAATTCAAAGATGACAGGTTCACTCAATATCCAGCGCTGAGCGTCTTGCTGTTTAAATTTTAGCAGAGACAGCGCCGCCTCCTTTTGATTTTTGGGTAAGTAGTAAAAGTTGATTTGGGTTGTCACCCATTGTTTAGATTATCAGCAACGAGGCAGAATTTTTTTATCCCACTAACAAACTTTCCTCAGCATACTTAAAAGACCTGGGTTTTGGGTCGCCGAATGCAGCACTCACCAGCAGCAGCACCCCAACCCGACCTATGTACATTGTAGCAATCAAAATCAACTTACCGATCGCTGAAATCGTGGGTGTAATTCCAGTGGAAAGACCGACCGTGGCAAAAGCTGAAACTGCTTCAAACAGCGCTGCGATAAATTCTACTTGGGGATTGGTCAGCTCGATTAAAATTGCAGATGTGAACGCGACTAACAGGGAACCGAAGACTACGCTAATGGTTTTCAGAATCATTGCTGGCGGGATTTGACGCTGATAGCACTCCACATCTTCCTGGCCTTCGATAACTGCTGTGGTACAGCAAAACAATATCCGAAAAGTTGTGGTTTTGATTCCGCCGCCGGTGCTGCCAGGACTGGCGCCGATAAACATCAGCGCGATGGTCAGAAATAGCGAGGCTTCGGTCATTTGGCCGATGCTAATTGTATTGAACCCCGCCGTGCGGGGAGTAACAGATTGAAACCAAGCTGCCATCACCTTTTGAGGGAAATTTAGAGCGCCGAAAGTGTCTGGGTTGTCGTATTCGAGCACCAAAAAGGCTAGCGTTCCTAAAATTAAAAGAACAGCAGTTGTACTGGTAACGACTTTGAAATTTAGGGAAAAAACTGTGCAAATAGGGCTTTTGTTGAAGCGATCGCGCAGCCACAGGTACATTTCCATAATTACTTGATAGCCGATTCCCCCAAATATGATTAAACCAGTGACTGTGAAGTTAACCATAGGCGAACTGATGTAGCCGATCAAATTATCTGAATAGATGCTAAAACCCGCGTTGTTAAAGGAATTAACGCTGTGAAATATAGCAGACCACACACCCTGTTTAAATCCGTATTGGGGGACGAAAACCGTCATCAGCAAAAACACTCCTGTTAATTCAAACAAAAGCGTTGTTGCTAGAATTGACTGCACGAGTTGTACTACGCCGGCTAGCCCGGATTTGTCGAGAGATTGTTGCAGGGCAATTTTGTCTTTCAAGCAAAAGCGGCGACCCAATAACAGCAGCAAGAAAGTCGTGGCTGTCATGTAGCCCAAGCCTCCTATTTGCACCAGTAAAACGAGGCACAGTTGCCCCCAAAAAGAGTAATATTTTCCGACATCCACAACCGACAAGCCCGTGACGCAGACAGCGGAAGTAGAGGTAAACAGTGCTGTTATTGGATCGCTCCAACTTCCATCAATTGTGGAAAAGGGCATCATCAGTAATAGAGCACCTGCGAGGATGACAGCGAGAAAGCCCAAAGCAATGGTTCGCGAGACAGTCATTCGATTTTAGATTTTAGATTTTAGATTTTAGATTTTAGAGGGAACCCACAAATCGATTTTAGATTTGAGGTTTGAGAGGGAAGCCACAAATCGATTTTAGATTTGAGATTTTAGAGGCAGCCCACAATATCGATCGTCGGGCTTGAAATCAAGACATCTTTGTCTGGCGAGTGCCTGCGGTCGATCGAACTCAATCGCCAAATTCTATGACAACATCGGGAAAATAACGGTAGAATTCCTTTAATAACTTGCAATCCGGCGATGACATCAACACTTTACCAGCAAATTCAGCAACTTTACGACGCTTCTAGCGGTTTGTGGGAGCAGGTGTGGGGCGAACATATGCACCACGGTTACTACGGCCCGGATGGCAATTTGAAAAAAGAGCGCCG
This sequence comes from Microcoleus asticus IPMA8, assembly GCF_013179805.1. Classification (GTDB taxonomy): domain Bacteria; phylum Cyanobacteriota; class Cyanobacteriia; order Cyanobacteriales; family Microcoleaceae; genus Microcoleus; species Microcoleus asticus. Next base: position 6,214 of record NZ_SRRZ01000145.1, read on the forward strand.
ACAGGCTCAGATAGATTTGATAGAAGAACTGCTGGGCTGGGCTGGAGTCCCCTCAGAGAAGGCACTCTGTGAACCTTACCGCATTCTCGATGTCGGTTGCGGGATCGGCGGCAGCACGCTGTATTTGACCGAAAAGTTTAGTTCGAGCGCTCAAAATAATTTAAAGTTGGATGGCGGGAGCGATCCTGATTTTAGCAGATGGCCCGAACCCTATAAAACGGGCGCTAGCGTTACAGCGACCGGGATTACTCTGAGTCCGGTACAGGCCAACAGAGCGACCGAACGCGCTAAAATTGCTGGGCTAGAAAGCAATGTCAATTTTTTGGTAGCCGATGCTTTGAATATGCCTTTTTCTGACGAGTCATTCGACTTGGTTTGGTCGCTCGAAAGTGGCGAACATATGCCCGACAAAATTAAGTTTTTGCAGGAATGCTGCCGCGTACTCAAGCCGGGAGGAACTTTGATTTTGGCAACTTGGTGTCACCGCCCGGTGGGAGAAACGGCGGGAGAATTAACTGATGAAGAGAGAAAGGAATTGGCAGAAATTTACCGAGTTTATGCTTTGCCTTATGTGATTTCTTTGCCGGAATACGAGGAAATTGTCCGCAGTTTGCCTTTGACAAGTATTCGCACCGCTGATTGGTCAAAAGCTGTTGCTCCTTTTTGGGATGTGGTGATCGATTCTGCTTTTACTCCGAGCGCGATTTGGGGTTTGCTGACTAGCGGTTGGACGACTATTCAAGCTGCACTTGCTCTCGGATTGATGAGCCGTGGATATCAGAGCGGATTGATTCGTTTCGGGCTGATTTGTGCTGTAAAATAACAGGGATAGATCGGAGAAGTTTTGAGTTTGGGCTTAAGGGGTAAGGTGTTCTTCGGAGCATGGGTGTCAACTTAAGATTAAACCTAGTATCAGTCTACTGTTTGACTATTAATCCCTCGCTCGCCCCTTAACTTGCCTCCTACTCACTTCCTACTCCCCTTAAAAAGGGAGAAGAGCGCTCAAAGTGAGTCTTCTTAAGGGGGATGCGAGAGGGAGCAATACTAGGTTATAAACGAGAGATATAAAGGGTTTTAGGCGATTGTTGACATGAATGAGTAAGGTGCGCAATGCGCACCCTACAGAATGTTATTTTTTTTGTGCGGGTGTGAGTTTTATGAGCAACGATTCGATTAACAAGTCTTGGATTGATAAAAATGGCTCGGCGCAGCAAAGCTGGGTGAGGGCATTTTGGGAGTTTTCTCGACCGCACACAATTGTGGGCACTAGCTTGAGTGTATTGGCTTTGTACGCGATCGCCCAAAGCGCGCGGCTGTTTGTGAATCCTGTATTTTGGCCCCTAGCTTTTGCCTGGTTGGCTTGCATTTGCGGCAATATTTATATTGTGGGATTGAACCAGTTAGAAGATGTTGAAATTGATAAAATTAATAAGCCGTATTTGCCGATCGCCTCGGGAGTGTTTTCTCGGAAAACCGGGGAATTAATTGTAATTGCCACGGGAATTATAGCGATTTTGACGGCTGTTTTACAAGGCCCGTTTTTGCTGGCTACTGTTGGCGTTAGTTTGGCGATCGGGACTGCTTATTCTCTGCCGCCAATTCGGCTGAAGCGGTTTCCTTTTTGGGCGGCACTGTGCATTTTTACAGTGCGGGGCGCGATCGTAAATTTAGGGTTATTTTTGCACTTTAATTGGGTGTTGGGTTTGGGAACGGCGAAAAGCGCTTTTTCTGGCTGGAGTTTGAAGAGTGTGTCTTTTGCGATTCCTGCGGAAGTTTGGGTGCTGACGGTTTTTGTCGTGGTGTTTACGTTTGCGATCGCCATTTTTAAAGATATCCCCGACATGGAAGGGGACAAGCAATATAATATTACTACGTTTACGATTGAGCTGGGCAAGCCAGCCGTCTTTAATTTATCTCGTTGGGTGTTGACGGTTTGTTATTTGGGCGCGACTTTGGCGGGAGCGATCGTATTGTCTAATGTTAATTTAGTGTTTCTGGCAGTTTCTCACTTGGCGGCTTTGGGTTTGATGTGGTTTTGGAGCGCGAAAGTTGATTTGGACGATAAAATAGAAATTGCTGCATTTTATCAGTTTATCTGGAAGTTGTTTTTCTTAGAATATCTGATTTTTCCTGCAGCTTGTTTGTTGGGGTAGAAGGGGAAGAAGGAAGAAGGAAGAAGGAAGAAGGAAGAAGGAAGAAGGAAGAAGGAAGAGTTAACAAATTAGAACAATTAGACAATCACCAGTTAGCGAACTCCCAAACAACAAAGACTACTATGGCTTCTCAAAAAAAAATTCGGAAATCTGCCTGCAAACTGGGTGCCGAAGACTCTTTGAAATTAGCTTGGGAACATCACCAAGCGGGCCGTTTGTTAGAAGCTGAGAATTTGTACCTGCAAATAATACAAGTGCAGCCGGAATCAGCAAACGTGCTGTGCTTGTTGGGAATAGCGGCGAGACAGCAGGGAAAAATTGCCGAAGCGATCGACTTTTACGAACAGGCGATCGCCCAAAACCCCGATTTTGTAGAAGCACATTTAAATAAGGCTAATGTTTTGCTGGATGTAGGCGAATATCAAAGGGCGATCGCCAGTTACGAACAAGTCATCAAAATCGAGCCCAATTCCGCACTCGCCTACAATAATTTGGGCTGGATTAAACAGCAATTAGGCGAAATAGAAGCAGCTATTTTATATTACCAAACAGCGCTGCAACTCGACCCCAACCTGCACGAAACAGCGCACAACTTAGGACATTTATTTAAACACAAAAATCAATTAAACGAGGCGATAGCTTATTACCTCCACGCTTTAAAAATAAATCCAAATTTGACATATTCTCTGATGGGGTTGGGAACTGTTCTGCAACAGCAGGGGAAATTAGCAGAAGCTTTCAACTGCTACCAGCAAGCTGTAATACTAGAGCCAAACAATCCCGAAGCTCACAACAATGTAGGAGCATTTTTCCACGAACAAGGCAATGCAAAAGCAGCAATATCCCACTACCGACAAGCATTAAACTTAAAGCCAGACTTCGTGGAGGCTATTAACAATTTCGGACACGCTTTGGTCGATTTAGGAGAATTTCAAGAGGCTTTTTCTTGTCACAGTCGAGCCTTGCAATTACAGCCAGACAATGCCACCGCACACCTGGAATTCGCCTTAACTTTGCTATTGTTCGGAGATTTTCAGCGGGGTTTTGCTGAATACGAGTGGCGGTGGCGCACTCCGCAACTATCGTCGAGGCAATTTAAACAGCCTGTTTGGGATGGTTCGGATTTGAAGGGAAAAACTATTTTACTCCACGTCGAGCAAGGCTTCGGCGATTCTATTCAGTTTATTCGCTACGCGCCAATTATTCGCAGCCAAGGCGCTAAAGTTATGGTGGCTTGCTATCCAGAACTGATGCGGTTGTTTGCGACAGTTGCCGGCATTGAATATTTATCAGTTAGTCTTGAAGGTTTGCCAGAATTTGACGTTCACGCACCCCTGATGAGTTTGCCGCGAATTGTGGGGACTACTCTGGAAACAGTACCGACAAATGTTCCTTATTTAGCTCCGCCTGATGAGTGCAAGTTTGCGCTTTCTTCTGATGCAAAATTGAAGGTAGGGATTGTTTGGGGAGGGAACCCGCAGCGCCGGAAAAACAATCAGCGTTCTTGCAGTTTGAGCGATTTTATTCAATTTTTGGATATTCCGGGAATCGCTTTTTATAGTTTACAAAAAAACTTGTCCCCGAGCGATCGCACTTTGTTGAACCAACACTTAGTGCCGGATTTGAGTCCGCATTTGAGCGACTTTGCTGATACCGCTTCGGCGATATCTCAACTGGATTTAGTGATTAGTGTGGATACGGCTGTGGCGCACTTAGCCGGTGCTTTGGGAAAACCGGTTTGGGTGCTGCTTTCTTTTGCTCCTGACTGGCGCTGGCTGCTGGAGCGTGAAGACAATCCTTGGTATCCAACTGCGAGGCTTTTCCGCCAAAGTCAGCCGGAAAGTTGGCAAGAATTGTTTGAAGAAGTAAAGGCGGCTTTGAGTTTATTTGCGATCGCCAATACTGCTAGTTATTCCGAGGATTCTGCCCAAGCTCAGCTTGACTTCGTTTCGCTCGCAATGACTGCTAATAATACGCCTGACCTCGATTCTGTGGCTCTCGAAATGACAGGTGCAAGCGTGGTTAAAGAGAGTAAACAAATATTTTTGATGGCGAGCGAAGTGTTAGCAGAAGGCTCCGCAGCTAAGCAATCGCAGGGAATTGAGACATCGGTTGCGATCGGAACGGCTGGCGATAATTTGGTTGTTTTAGAGGATTTATTGCGGCAAGCAGAGCATTTAATGGAAACAGGCGATAAAGAAGAGGCGATCGCTCTTTACGAACAGATAATATCTATTGACCCAAATTGCGTCCAAGCGCGGATTAATTTTGGTTTTCTCCAGCAAGAAAAGGGCGAATTAGACGCAGCTATCCCGCATTACCGAGAAGCTTTAGCGATAGATCCAAATATTCCTCAAACAGCTTACAACTTGGCAAAAATTTTTGAGGAACAAGGTCAAGTGGAAGAGGCGATCGCGCATTACGAACAAGCTCTTGTCGCTGAACCTAATTTCGTTCCCGCACTGATTAATTTAGCGGTGGCGCTGCAAGAAAAAGGCGAACTTGTAAGGGCGATCGAGCTGTACAGGCGAGCGCTGGAAATTCATCCGCATAGCTGGGAAGCTTACAACAATCTCGCAACTGTTTTGCAAGAACAGGGCAATTTAGAAAATGCGCTGGAGTATTATCACAAAGCTCTAGAATTGCTGCCGAATTTTGTGGAAGCTATCAACAATTTAGGCAGGACGTTTCTGGAAAAAGGCGCGGTAGAAGATGCGATCGCCTGTTACAGACGGGCGATTCATTTAAGCCCCAATCACGCTAGCGCTCACCTGAATTTGTCCTTGGCTTTGCTGTTGGTGGGAGATTTGGAAAATGGTCTGGCAGAATACGAGTGGCGCTGGGAAATTAAAGAATTTCACACTGGTCACTCGTGTTTTTTGACGGGACCGGAAAATACAGTTTCGGCGAGAGAATACCGGCCGCTGTGGGACGGTTCTGATTTGGTGGGAAAGACTATTTTGCTGCACGCCGAACAAGGTTTAGGCGATTCGCTTCAGTTTATCCGCTACGCTGCGATCGTCAAAAATAAAGGCGGTAGAGTCATTGTTGGTTGTTACCCGCAATTGCATCGTTTGTTTGCAACGGTTGACGGCATTGATTTGCTAATAGTTAAAGGCGAGTCGCTGCCGGAATTTGACGTGCAAGTGCCGATGTTGAGTTTGCCGTATATTCTCGGTACAAAGCTGGAAACAATACCGGCAAATACTGCTTATTTATCTCCGCCTGCGGGTGCTGAATTTACGCTTCTGCCCGATCGCAATTTGAAAGTTGGGATTGTCTGGGCGGGGAATCCAAAACACCGCAAAAACAAGCAGCGTTCTTGCAGTTTAAGCCAGTTTCTGCCGCTTTTGGACGTTTCAGGGGTAAGTTTTTACAGCTTGCAAAAAGAGGTTTCCGAGGCAGATCGCGCGCTGTTGAATCAAACGCCGATCGTAGATTTAAGCCCGCATTTTGGCGATTTGGCCGATACTGCTGCTGCGATCGCCAAACTGGATTTAGTGATTAGTGTCGATACCGCTGTCGCCCATTTGGCGGGCGCTTTGGGCAAACAAGTGTGGATTTTGCTGGCGTTTTCGCCGGATTGGCGGTGGCTGTTGGAGCGTGAAGATAGTCCTTGGTATCCAAGCGCAAGGCTGTTTCGCCAGCATCAGCGGGGCGACTGGGAGGACGTTTTCGATCGGGTTGCAGAAGCTTTAGGCGCGGTTGCTGCGGCATTTGTGCCGGCGGATTCGGCGGATGCAGAGTTTCGGTTGGGCGTGGATTTGCAGCAGCAAGCCGATTTTGGCGGTGCGATCGAATGTTATGATCGGGCGATCGCGATCGATCCTAATTACGCAGCCGCCTACAGCAATTTAGGCGTTGTCAAACAGCAAACGGGCAGGCTAACAGAGGCGATCGCGCACTACCGACAAGCCCTAGCAATCGACCGGAATTTGGCGGAAACTGCAAGCAATTTGGGCAGCGCGCTCGCGGAAGCAGGGGAGACTGAAGAGGCGATCGCAGAATACGAGCGGGCGCTTTCTTTGAACCAGAATTGCGCGGAAGCGCTGATTAATTTGGGCCTGTTGCGGGAAGAGCAAGGAGATGTTGCGGAAGCTGTAAGCTGCTACGAGCAAGCGATTCAAGTCAATCCTAATTGCGCGGTGGCTTATTTGAATTTGGGAATTGCTTTGGAGGGGCAAGGGGAGGAAGGGAAAGCGATCGCGAATTATGAACGGGCGATCGCGATCGAGCCAAATTATGTGGACGCCCTGCATCATTTAGCATACGCCTCGATCCGACAGGGCAAAATTCCAGATGCGATCGCATACCACGATCGAGCTCTGGCGCTGCAACCGGATTTGGCAGAAACCGATCTCGCTTTCGGGAGTTCGCTGTCAAGCCCAGATAAGTTGGATGAGGATATAGCTGTTTGCCAGCAAGCGATTCAGGCATTGCCAGCCAGTGCGCAGGCTCACTGCAATCTGGGAATTGTCCTGCAGAAACAGGGCAAAATTGAAGATGCGATCGCCTGCTATCAGCAAGCTTTGAGCTTGAAACCCGGCTTTCCAGAAGCTTTAAACAATCTCGGCAAAGCTTTTGAGGAAGCGGGAAAAATGGCAGAGGCGATCGATTGTTACCGTCGGGCGATCGAACTCAAACCCGGTTATCTCAATCCCCTCACCAGTTTGGCAAGTGCTTTGCACGATCGCGGACAATTTGCAGATGCTGTCACCTGCTACAGCCAAGCAGTAAAATTTAATGTCGCTAACCCCGAAGCTCACCTAAATTTAGGTTTAGCTTTGCTGCTGTCGGGAGACTTTCAGCGCGGTTTTTGCGAGTACGAATGGCGACTCCTAGTTAAAGAAAAACAGTTCCAGCCCCAGAACTTTATTCAGCCGCTTTGGGATGGCAAAGATTTGCAGGGAAAAACTATTTTGCTTTGCCCGGAACAGGGTTTAGGCGATGCAATTCAGTTTATCCGCTACGCAGATTTAGTCAAGCAAAAAGGCGGTAGAGTAATTGTTTGGTGTTTGCCGCAGTTGCAGCGCTTGTTTGCACAAGTTTCGGCAATCGATGGATTAATAGTTAATCCAGAGGATGCGCCGGATTTTCAAGTGCGCGCGCAGCTAATGAGTTTGCCTCAGCTTCTGGGAACAACTTTAGAAACTATACCGGCGAAAGTTCCTTATTTAGCTCCGCCGCCCGGTGAGGAATTTACTCTCAGTCCAACTGCTAATTTGAAAGTAGGGATTGTGTGGTCTGGAAATTCTCAATATTCCCAAAATAAGGTGCGCTCTTTACCGCTGAATTTGTTAACCAAACTGTTAGATATTCCCGGAGCCGATTTTTACAGCTTGCAAAAGGAAATGACAGCAGACGAGCGCGCTTTGTTAGAGCAAATGCCCGTCACAGATTTAAGCTCTTATTTGCACGACTTTGCTGATACTGCGGCGGCAATCTCGGCTCTGGATTTAGTGATTTCTGTAGATACTTGTGTGGCGCACTTGGCTGGTGCTTTGGGCAAACCAGTGTGGATTTTGCTGTGTTTTGTGCCGGATTGGCGGTGGATGTTGCAACGCGAAGATAGTCCTTGGTATCCAAGTGCAAGGCTGTTTCGCCAGTCAACAGCGGGAGATTGGGAAGGAGTTTTAGCTCGGGCTGCTTTGGCGCTGAGAGAAAAAATTGTCCAGCATCAAGAAGCTTTACCGCCAAGAGAAACTCAAACCAATATTGAATTATATCAAAAACAGTTCAATCAGGGAAATATTCTCAAGTCGCAAGGTAGATTTGCCGAGGCGATCGCTTATTTTAAAAATGCTTTAGTTTTGCAGCCGAATTCGATAGAAGCCGCCACTAATTTGGCAGTGACGCTGCACCAAACAGGCGATTTAGCCGAAGCTGCCACCTATTATCAGCGCGCGATCGAAATCGACCCTAACTGCGCTCAAGCGCAAAATAACTTGGGTATTTTGCTGCAAGATCGAGGCAATATAGCCGATGCTGTATCTTGCTTTCAAAAGGCGATCGCCCTGAATCCGATTTACGTCAAAGCTCTCAACAATCTCGGCGCGACACTCCAGAAGCAGGGCGAGTTACCGAGTGCGATCGCCTGTTTTCATCAAGCACTTTCTGTCAATTCCAATTACGTGCCTGTTCTGGTAAATTTGGGTGTGGCGCTGCAAGCAAAATGTCAGTTAGCCGAGGCAGAACGCCTTTACGAGCGTGCAATTGAAGCAGAACCGAACAATCCTAAAGGACACTATCATCTGGCAACTTTATGCTTGGGTGCGGGCAAAATAGAACAGGCAATTTATAGCTTGGAACAAGCAATATCATTAGATCCAAGTTATGTAGAAGCATTTACTAATTTAGGCAGTGCTGTTGAACAATTAGGAGACGCTAATCGGGCTATTGCCTGTTATAAAAAAGCTCTCGAAATAGATGCAAACTGTATTAAGGCTCACTTCAATTTAAGCTTAGTCTTGCTGTTGACTGGGGACTTGCCGCGCGGTTTAGCAGAATACGAGTGGCGCTGGCAAACAGAACAGGCGAAAAAATTGCTACGGTTGAATTTTGACCAACCAGTTTGGGACGGTTCAGCTTTGAACGGGCAAACTATTTTGCTCCGATCTGAACAAGGTTTGGGCGATGCGATTCAATTTGTGCGATACGCGGCAATTGTGCAGCAAAAAGGCGGCAAAGTAATCATTTCCTGCTATCAAGAACTGAAGCGTTTGTTTAAGCATATTCCTGGGATAGAACAAGTGGTGGTTCGGATGGATGAATTGCCGGATTTCCAAGTGCAAGCACCGCTGATGAGTTTACCGCACCTTCTGGGAACAAATTTAGAAAATATACCGACAAATGTTCCTTATTTAGCTGCGCCGCCGAATTGGCAATTTTCCTTAAATTCCGATCGCAATTTCAAAGTTGGGATTGTGTGGGCGGGAAGTTCGGAACATTTGAAGGATTTTCAGCGCTCGAGCGATTTAAGCTATTTTCTGCAATTGTTAGATATTGCCGGTGTAAGTTTTTACAGTCTTCAGAAAGAAATATCGGCGGGCGATCGTACTTTGTTAACTCAAATTCCCGTGATAGATTTGAGCGACAATTTGAACGATTTTGCCGATACTGCGGCGGTGATATCGCAACTAGATTTAGTAATTTCCGTGGATACCGCTGTCGCGCACTTAGCCGGTGCTTTGGGTAAACCCGTATGGATTTTGCTGTGTTTTATGCCGGATTGGCGGTGGATGTTGGAACGCGAAGACAGCCCTTGGTATCCGACGGCGCGGCTGTTTCGGCAGCAAACACCGGGGGATTGGGTGGGAGTTTGCGATCGCGTAAAAACAGCCTTAAAACACCTAATCTCTACTCGTTCCCAGGAAGAGCCTGGGAACGCAGATCCCGAGGCTGCGCCTCGATTTTCCTTATCGCCCGCACAGGTACAATTTCACCTAGCAAATGCCTTACGAAAACAAGGGAAAAAAGCAGACGCAGCCGCTCGCTACGAACAAGTAATTGCTGCCTCACCCCGCCACGCAGAAGCCCACAGTTATTTAGGTTATCTCAAACAGGAAAACGGGCAAATAGCCTCGGCTATTGTTCATTACCAAAAATCGCTAAAAATCAATCCCAACCAGGCTGAAACTAACTTATACTTGGGTTCCGTCCTCGAAGAGCAGGGACAAGTCGCAGAGGCGATCGACTTATACAATAAAGCAATTCAACTATGTCCAAACTCGCCAAATTGGCGCTTGAGACTAGCCTTAGCTTTGCTTTTAACTGGAAATTATGAGCGCGGTTTTACGGAGTACGAATCGCGCTGGCAAACTCAAGAATTGGAGCAGCGCTATTTTGAGCAACCACTTTGGGACGGCTCTGATTTGCAGGGAAAAACAATTTTATTGTACCCAGAACAAGGTTTTGGCGATACGATACAGTTTATCCGCTACGCACCTTTAGTCAAGCAAAAAGGTGGGAAAGTTGTTGTGGCTTGTCATGTCTTGCTGAAGCGTCTATTTGAAGGAATTGCAGGAGTCGATCGAGTAGTAGTGCGGCAGAGCGATATGGTAGATTTTCAAGTGCAAGCCCCGCTGCTAAGTTTGCCGCGAATTCTGGGAACGACTTTGGAAAATATACCGGCGAATATTCCTTATTTAGGCCCGCCACAGGATTTTAAATTTTCTCTAAAACCGAACAATCAACTAAAAGTAGGTATTGTGTGGGCGGGCGGCCCGCTGCACCGCAACAATCATCAGCGATCGTGTAAATTGAGCGATTTTGTGAAATTTTTAGATGTTCCGGGAGCGAGTTTTTACAGCCTTCAGAAAGATTTGTCAGCAGGCGATATCACTTTATTAAATCAACAGCAAATTGAAGATTTGAGCGAACATTGCGTCGATTTTGCCGACACCGCAGCAATTATTTCGCAACTGGATTTAGTAATTTGCGTTGACACTGCTGTGGCCCACTTGGCCGGTGCTTTGGGCAAACCCGTCTGGATTTTGCTGTCTTTTGTTCCCGATTGGCGGTGGATGCTGGAACGCGAAGATAGCCCTTGGTATCCCACTGTGCGTCTGTTTCGCCAGCAAAAATCAGGTGATTGGGGTGGAGTTTGCGATCGTATAAAAGCAGCCTTGCTAGAGAGGGCGGGCACGGCGGCACCGCCCCTACAATCTACTGGTTATCAGGCTCAGCCTGGGAACGCAGATTCTGATGCTCAGTCTCCAATCCAACGCCCAGAAACTCGCCCACAAATTACCGGAATCGGCATCAGTTGGCCACTCAGCATCACCAGCGGCTGGGGAATTTACGGCATGAATTTAACACTGCAATTGCTGCGAAATCCCGCCTGGGAAGTTGCACTTTTAGTACCGCCATCTATCACCTCAGAATCTATCAATCCGCTGCATAAATCCCTGTTATTACCTGTAGTAGAAAAACAGAAAAAATTTCAGGAATTAGTAACCGCAAATTCAGACAAACAGATTACTTGCAACTTTCCCGCACTTTACGCTTTGGGGAATAATTTAGCATCCTCTGGAGTTGAGAATCAAATTACCAGCGCTTCTCAAATAGGAGTCATATTTTTTGAAGACACGCGAATCACAGCAGAAGCACTAGAAAAAGCCAAAAAATATAGCGCAATTGTCGGCGGTTCTAACTGGAATGCGGATGTTTTAAGAAGCTGCGGCTTGACGAATGTGGCGATGGTAAATCAAGGAATTGACCCCGCAATTTTCCATCCTGCACCCAAATCTAATCTATTTGGCGATCGCTTCGTCATTTTCTCCGGTGGCAAACTGGAATATCGCAAAGGTCAAGATATTGTAATTGCCGCTTTCAAACGATTTCGCGCCAAACATCCAGAGGCTTTGTTACTCACAACATGGCACAATTTTTGGCCTCAGTATATGTTAGGAATCGAACAAACCGGAAACGTTGCCGGACTTCCCAATATCAACCGCGACGGAAGTTTAGGAATTTCCCAATGGTTAGCGGCTAACGGTTTGCCGACTGATTCTTTTATCGACATCGGCTTAATTCCCAATCACCTCACCGGACAAATTTTGCGAGAAGCCGACTGCGCTGTTTTCACCAACCGCTGCGAAGGTGGCACTAATTTAGTCGCAATGGAAAGTATGGCCTGCGGAATTCCGACTATTTTATCAGCAAATACTGGTCATTTAGACTTGATTTACCATAACATTTGCTATCCTTTATCGAATCAGGGACGAGTTAAACCGACTGCTCATTTTTCCGGTGTAGAAGGTTGGGGAGAGTCTGAGGTTGCAGAAGTTATTGAGGCTTTGGAGCAAATTTATACTAATCGCGAAGAGTCAAAAAGTCGCGGTTTAGCTGCGGCTAATTTTATGCTCAATTGGACTTGGGAAAAACAGGTTAAGCGCTTTCTTGATGTTATATCAAATTCGCTTTAACAATCATCTTTTTCCGGCGAATAGAATTCGCTAATAGACAAACAACGTCCGTTTTTGCGGACTAAAGACTGGAGTTTAGACTAGGCAGCAAGAAAAGACTCAGCAAAGGTGAGTTGAAAATAAATAGACTTCAGATCTGAAAATCTACACTACTAAGG
>NZ_SRRZ01000146.1 GCF_013179805.1 Microcoleus asticus IPMA8
GTTTTCTTTTTCACCCTCATTCTCTCCTGGCGCGGTGGCTCTAGTTCTTCTTTGGCCACCGTTCTCATCTTTGGTTAGTCTAAACTACAGTGGTAGAATCGTGGCTGCATGACTTAGCCTATCACTGGAAATCAGAAATTCCCCCAGCGTCTGAACAGATAGCAGAAATCGGTTTGCTGCCGCTGCTAGCAGGTGGAACAACAAAATCCGGAGTGAACTTAGGTGGCAATTTTATACATCAAGACAAACTTTTTGATGAGTATTGCTACAGGGCGCGAGGCTGAAGCAATTATGTTGCTGCGGGATTTATCGTCATCAGTTCAGTTGGTCATACCCAGCATTTGTTATATGGAGTCTCTGTCGGCTTTAGAGGACAAGTTGAAGAGACAAAACTATTTTAAGGAACAGCTAGGGCGTTAAGTTAGTGAAACAAAGCGATATGTGACATCAGAACAGGTCGCATCTCTATCTTTTTACCTAGAACAGTCATTGATTTACTATAGCAATCGAATAGATGAAATTAAATTTCGCTTGCGTGAAGCAATTTATATGCTGTCGCAAAAGGCAGAAATGATTGTATTAAATACAGAGATTATCGAAGCAAGCTTAAACACAACTATCATCGAAAAAGATCCAACAGACAATTTGAATTTACACTGTATCTTGAGTCATGCCCGCTTGCGCCTCACAGAGACCAAAGCATTTCTAAGTGGCAACGTCAAAGAATTTCGCAAACTACCAGAAGTTAAATATGCTTTGGAGGAAGTAGGGATAAAGTATTTTTCGCGCACTGTAAAATTTATCGGTTGGTTACAATCTCAGTCATAGTTGCACGCAGGTGGTAAACTAAAAAATTATGAAAATTTCTATGATGCTACATTCAAGACTGCGCTGGCTGGCGATTTTACTGGCGGCAATTGCTACTATAACTCTGTCTGCGTGCACTCCAGCCCGATCGAACTTAGTAAACAGACTCATCGTTCCCACCCCCAGCGGCCCAGCCACCTTTAACTACCCGCTAAATCAATCTGCATACAGCGTTTTTGGCTATATGTACGAGGGATTGATCAACGAAAACGGCTTGACATCGAACCTAGAACCCGGTTTAGCCGAGTCCTGGGAGGTTTCTAAAGATGGCAAAAAGGTTGTCTTCACCCTGCGAGAGGGTTTGAAATGGTCGGACGGGGAACCGATGACTACTGATGACATTATATTCAGCTATGAAAAGATTTATTTCAATGACAAAATTCCTAGCGGTTTGAAAGATAATCTGAGGGTTGGCAACAGTCGCCAATTCCCAAAAGTTAAAAAAATTGACAGCCGCCGCGTTGAATTTTCTGTTGCAGAACCCTTTGCTCCTTTTATTAGATATGCTGGGGGAATCCCAGTTTTACCAGCTCATATTTTACAGGAATCTGTAGACAATACAGATGCAGATGGTAAACCTAAATTCCTGGCTACTTGGAACACGGATACTGACCCCAAAAAAATTGTCGGCAACGGTCAATATCGAATGCTAAGCTATACTCCTAATCAGCGCGTTGTTTTGGAACGAAATCCGTATTTTTGGCGCAAAGATGCGGAGGGAAATCTTCAGCCTTACATCCAGCAAATTGTTTGGCAAATTATCGAAAATACTGACAATCAACTGCTGAATTTTCGATCGGGGGATTTGGATACTCTGGACGTGCAGCCGGAAGTGTTTCCGCTGCTGAAACGGGAGGAAAAACGCGGCAAATATACGGTCTTCAACGGTGGCCCGGATACTGGCAGCGTGTTTATGTGTTTCAATCTGAATAAGGGGCGCAATGCTCAAAATCAGCCGTTTGTAGACCCGGTTAAGTCTCGGTGGTTCGCGACTAAGGAATTTCGGCAGGCGATCGCCTACGGGATCAACCGCTCCGCCATGACTAATAATATCTATCGCGGACTTGGGGCACCGCTGCATTCCCCAATTCCGGCGCAAAGTCCATTCTACCTTTCCCCAGAACAGGGATTGAAAACTTACAGTTACGATCTGCAAAAAGCCAAAGAGTTGCTGTTAAGTGCTGGTTTCAAATATAATAGTGAGGGTCAATTATTGGATGCGGAGGGCAACAAAGTCCGATTTACTTTGTTGATGGCTGCGGGTAAAAAAGTTCGGGAACAAATGGGAACGCAAATTAAGCAAGATTTAGGCAAACTGGGGATGCAAGTTGATACACAGTTCCTGAGTTTTAACACTTATGTGGAAAAGCTGCGGTTGACGCGGAATTGGGATACTTACCTCGGCGGTTTTACGGGAGGTACTGAACCGCACAGCGGCTACAATATTTGGTCGGTCAATGGGACTTTGCACAGTTTCAACCAGGGCCCGCAAGCCGGAGAACCGCCGATTAAAGGTTGGGAAGTGTACGACTGGGAGCAGAAAATCGATGACCTTTATGTGAAGGCTTCCCAGGAGCTTGATGAGGCGAAGCGCAAGGAGCTTTATGGGGAGACGCAGCGGATTATAGCTGAACAAGTGCCTTTTGTTTATATGGTGAATCCGCTGACTTTTGAGGCGGTGCGCGATCGCATTTCGGGAATTCGCTACAGTGCCCTCGGCGGTGCTTTCTGGAATTTGTACGAGCTGAAAATAACAGAATAGTTATTAGTCAGCACTCAGCATTTATTAGTCTGTAGGGCGGGTTTTACCAGGGTATGTGCGATCGACCGATCGGATAAATAAACCCGCCCGGAGCAATCTATAGCAGTCAGCAGTCACATTCATCTGTCATTAATTAATGGAACCTGAAATTTTACAGAAGTTACTCGAATCTGTGGCCGCCGGCGATGTCAGTCCGAGCTCCGCTTTAGACAAATTAAAGCATTTTGACTTTGAACAAGTGGGGGATTTTGCAAAAATTGACCACCACCGTACTTTAAGAACGGGTTTTCCTGAAGTAATCTGGGGCCCAGGGAAAACGCCAGACCAAATTGTTGATATTATCGAGGCGATGCGCGGGCGAAATTCTGCGGTGATGGCGACGCGAATCGAACCGGAAGTTTTCGAGCAATTGCAGCAAAAAATACCCGATTTGTGCTACTACCAAAAGGCTCGAATTTGTGCAATTTCTGCTGCTAATTCCCCAACTCCCCAGCATCCGGGTACTGTGACTATTATCAGTGCGGGA
The DNA here is from genome assembly GCF_013179805.1 of Microcoleus asticus IPMA8. Taxonomy (GTDB): domain Bacteria; phylum Cyanobacteriota; class Cyanobacteriia; order Cyanobacteriales; family Microcoleaceae; genus Microcoleus; species Microcoleus asticus. The sequence goes on from NZ_SRRZ01000146.1 coordinate 3,156, forward strand.
ACGGCGGATTTATCTGTAGCGGAAGAGGCAGCAGTTACTGCGGAACTTTGCGGTTTTCAGGTGCGACGTTTGTGGGATGTCGGAGTTGCCGGCATTCACCGCTTGCTGAGCAATCGGCACGTAATTGCTGATGCTGATGTGTTGATTGCGGTTGCGGGTATGGAAGGTGCTTTGGCGAGTGTGGTTGCGGGTTTGGCAGATTGTCCGGTGATTGCTGTGCCGACGAGTGTGGGTTACGGCGCGAGTTTTGGCGGGATTGCTCCTCTTTTAACTATGCTCAATTCTTGTGCTGCTGGTGTGGGTGTGGTGAATATTGATAACGGGTTTGGGGCGGCAATTTTAGCTTGTCAAATTCTGAGAACTGCTGGCAGAGTGGGGAGAATGAAAGAAGGGGAGAATGGGACAGAGGGGGAATAGTGAGAAACCCCCTCGATTAGACTCGGCGGTTGAAACCGCGTCTACAAAAACTGTCGTCCCAGCAGACAGGGACTAAAGAATATAGGAGGTATTATTAAAGCCGGATTTGATATTACTTGCTGCCCAGCCAAATCGGATAAGCAGAAGAATCCTCAGCTTTCAACTTTTGCGCCTGATAGCTCTTGCTAGTCCAAGTAGCCACTGTTTGCAGGCTTTCTGTCAAAGAACTTTCGCTGCCAAACGCTTCAAATCCCAAAGTCCACCACGCGCTGCCGTTAATGTTCAACTGAGTAAGTTCCACGGTGCAACCTTGGGGAATTGGGGCTTCCACAGGCACAGACATCAGGGAACCAGGGGCCGAAACTTGGTAAAGACGCTGCGCTCGCTTTTTCCTGACTCCCACCCACTTTCCTGTCGCCACAATATCCGCCGGTACCGGGGCCATCGTGTCAGCACATACCCACTTCAGCCACTTCTCGGCCTTGCCTTCCCAGCGGTTGCCGAACTGCATCGCCCCCAACTCTGCTTGCCGCCACTTTACCTCTAATGTTTTCCCGCGCAGCTTCACTCCCAAGTAGTCGCAGCCAGGGACTAACAAATATATGTCTTCCCGCTCTTCGGGAGGTGAAAGATACCCGCCGAGACTGTCGCTTCCAAACCATTGAGCGATCGATTTTGGCAGCGCACCGCTATAAAACCACCGCATTTCCAGACTGGCCCGCATAAATTTTTCCTCCGTTCCACAATTTTCGTCAAACCCAGACTGGATTTGGCACACACCATCGACTTTTGCGCCTCTCAACTCTATCCTCCTCCCTCCGGGGCCCAGAGTCTACTGTTCGCTGTCATACCATTTTAGATTTTAGATTTTAGATTTTAGATTTGGGAAAGACTTATTCTATAAGGGTTTAGAGCTTGCCGACAGTTGCATTTCTTTTTGAAAATGGTGTCATATTGAGGTCTTTTTAAAAAAAAAGCTCACAATCCTTTACATATCTTCACAAGTCTGTTACATTTATTTACAGTAGACCAAACGCAATTTAGGAAACAAACATGACTAACAGAGGCTTAATGCTGGACGACCAAGGCAAAATGAACAATTTTGCGATCGAACCGACAGTATATATCGATGACGAACCCCGCACCGGCTTCACCCCCTACGCAGAACGCTTAAACGGCCGCCTTGCCATGATTGGTTTTGTTTCTCTCTTGGCTTTAGAAATTTCTACCAAGCACGGACTGATTAGCTGGCTGACTCACCTGTAATGATTTTGTTAAAAATTAGACTATACGGCTATGCCTCGCGGGCGGTACACAAACGGCGAGCATAGCTTAACTATTTTTAGGGGCAAGGTTTGGTGAGACAATTAAAATTAAATATTTTAGTGTTAGCCTACCCGTAAAAATAATGCTCAAACGAATTGCGGCAATACTTCTGGTTGTTCTGAGCCTCACCTTGACCGGTTGTGTATCTAAAGTCACCGGACTCAAAAGCTACGTTGATACTGGCGACGGCTATCAATTTCTCTATCCTAACGGCTGGCTGCCGATCGCGGTTTCTAACGGGCCTGATGTGGTGTTCCGCGATTTGATTCAGCAAACCGAGAACGTCAGCGTGGTAATCAGTCCAGTCCCAAAGGACAAAACTCTGGCGGATTTGGGAACGCCGACGGATGTGGGATACAAGCTCAGCAAAAGTGCGATCGCCCCGAGTGATTCCGGCCGCGAAGCTGAATTAGTCAATGCAGAAGCTCGCGAATCGCGATCGAAAAACTATTACATTTTAGAATACGCCGTTAAGTTGCCAAACCAAGAACGGCACAACTTAGCGAGTGTAGCAGTCAGCCGCGGCAAACTTTTTACGCTTAACGTTTCCACTACAGAAGAACGCTGGCCAAAGGTAAAAGAAGCTTTTGAGAAAGTCGTTAAATCTTTCTCTGTTTATTAGGTTAAAAAGTAGTAGGGAATGGGGAATGAGGGACTGGGGGTTGGGGATGGCGAATAGTTGATTTTTCTTTCTTCTTCCTTCTTCCTTCTTCCTTCTTCCTTCTTCCTTCTTCCTTCTTCCTTCTTCCTTCTTAACTTATGAAAATTCCAACTTTTGTTTTAGCTTCAGCTTCTCGGGCGCGCCGCAGCCTGCTAGAAAATGCTGGGATTCAAGCTGTGATTTGCCCCAGCGACTTTGATGAAGGGCAAATACAAATGAGGGATGCCACTAAATTAGTGCAGGTTTTAGCATCAGGAAAATCTGAGGCTGTAGTTAAATTTTTGCTGGCTAATTCTCACCCGCAAATCCCCAATCCCAAATCGTGTTTGGTGTTGGGATGCGATTCAATTTTGCTCATAGATGGCGAAATTCACGGCAAACCGAAGGATGCGGAAGAAGCAATCTCGCGCTGGCAGAAAATGCGCGGTAAGGTTGGCGAATTATATACGGGTCATGCTTTAATTGATACTAGATTCGATGACTTTGATGAGGCAAGGTCGCGATCGCTCATTCGCTGTCAAGTTACAAAAGTTCATTTTGGGGAAGTAACCTCGCGCCAAATTGCGGCCTACGTCGCTACCGGAGAGCCCCTCGCCTGTGCAGGCTGTTTTGCACTGGAAGGTAAAGGCGGCTTTTTTGTGGAACAAATCGAAGGATGTCACACGAATGTGATCGGTTTGAGCTTACCTCTGCTGCGGCAAATGCTCAGCGAAATGGGATATGATGTGGCGGATTTTTGGTCTTGAAATGCAGAACTTGGAAACGAATAAAATTTTTTCTAGTAAGGACTAAAGTTCTGATAGAGGACTTTAGTTCTTACTATAAACCTCTGAGGATTATCCAATGGCGATCGAGCTTTCAGACACAGAGGTAAACTGAAGTTGAGCCGGCGACACATCTTTCACCAAACCCAGAATATTTCCGGTACTAGCTTCCCTAATCACCGTCGCCTTAGTATTTAAAATTCTAAAATCAGCGGTTCGAGGCTGTCCCGGAGGAAAAGGGCCATTGCTATCGTAATCTCTGGCATCACCAATTGTTAAAAACTTTTCAGTCAAAACAATGTCATTTCGCGTTAACCCTGAAGCTAATCCAATAACATCTCCTTGAGCTGGATTGTAATCCAGAATAAAATCTGCGGGCACTTCCTCTGTATTAAAATTGGGCACTGGAGGCGGTTGATCCGAACCAATTTCCCGCGATGTTGCTCCCGCTTCTCTTTTGATGACAAACAAATCTGCGCCTTCTTTTCCCCAAAGTCTATCAATTCCAGCATCACCGATTAGAGTATCGTTTCCACTGTCTCCGACTAAAGCATCATTCCCTTTACCGCCGCGAATAAAGTCATTGCTCGTGCCTCCGTAAGCGTAGTCATCGCCTTGATCTCCGCTGACTAAATCGTTGCCGCATTCTCCGTAAAGTATGTCAAAATCTTGACCGCCGCGAATAGTATCGCTGCCGCAACCTCCGATTAAAGTATCTATGCCGCTGTTGCCGTTCATCAGTTCTGCGGCACCTGAACCTCTGACGAAATCGTTGCCGGCTAATGCCCGCAAACCTCCCGGAGTGTTGCGCAGAATTCCATTTGCTAATAGAACTGCGTCGTCATTGGGAGTTAAGTCAAAAAAGTTGGGGTCGCTGGGATTTGGCAATGGGCCTGTTAATAATTGAATGTTAGGCGGATCGGGAATAATTGGGTCTGAATTTTCAGCTAATGCTATAATTTCTCCGACGCTTGTTTCTAACATTTTAGGTTTCTCCTTTGTTAAGTAACTTTGTTGATATTCTAATTTTAACAAATGTTTCAATTAGAAACTCTGCGTGAATCGGCGGTTAAAAAATTTAAATTACTGTCAAAATTGCCTCTGGTCGTTCTGCAACAAGCCTAGCTTATTGACACAAAACTGCCCAAATCCGCAAATATTTTGAACTGTGCAGCAATAATTCTGGGGATCGCGTACTCTATTACCCGTCAGCAGTCAGCGTGGGAAAGCCAACAGACTGCCAAATGTCATCAAACCGTGAGTAAGGTCAGGAATCGTTAATATGCTAGACACTGCGATCGAATTTATTAAAGCCAGAGAAATCCTCGACTCCCGCGGCCGCCCCACCATTGAAGCTGAAGTTTACCTAGCTAACGGTGTTGTCGGGCTCGCACAAGTGCCCAGCGGCGCGTCTACAGGCTCTTTTGAGGCCCACGAACTCCGCGACGGCGACAACAAACGTTACGGCGGCAAAGGCGTCATGAAAGCCGTCGCTAACGTCGAACACAAAATTGCCCCCGCTTTGGCTAATCTGGATGCGATCGACCAAGCGCTGGTAGACAAAACCATGATTGACTTGGACGGTTCCCCCAACAAATCCAACCTCGGCGCAAATGCCATTCTCGGAGTCTCCTTAGCCACAGCAAAGGCTGCTGCCGAGACTTTAGGGCTCCCCCTTTACCGCTACTTGGGCGGGCCCTTAGCTAACGTTTTACCCGTGCCTTTGATGAACGTCATCAACGGCGGCGCCCACGCCGACAATAATGTGGACATTCAAGAATTTATGATTGTCCCTGTAGGTGCGCCATCTTTTAAAGAAGCTTTGCGCTGGGGTGCAGAGGTATTTGAATCCCTGAGCAAAGTCTTAAAAGCTGAGGGTTTGCTGACTGGTGTGGGTGATGAAGGCGGTTTTGCGCCTAATCTTAAATCCAATCAAGCAGCTTTGGATTTGTTGATTGCAGCTATTGAAAAAGCTGGCTACAAGCCAGGTGAACAAGTTGCTTTAGCTTTGGATGTTGCTGCTAGCGAATTTTACAAAGATGGACAGTACACTTACGACGGTGTGGCTCATTCGCCAGCAGAATTAATCGATTATTTGGATGGTTTGGCCGGAAAATATCCGATTGTTTCTATTGAAGATGGTTTGCATGAAGACGATTGGGACAGTTGGGTAGCGCTGACGCAGAAAATGGGCAGCAAAGTTCAATTGGTGGGTGACGATTTGTTTGTTACCAATCGCACGCGGCTGCAAAAAGGGATAGATTTGAAAGCTAGCAATTCGATTTTGATTAAGCTGAATCAAATTGGTTCTTTGACGGAGACTTTGGATACGATCGACCTCGGTAAACGGAACAGTTATCGATCGGTCATCAGCCACCGTTCTGGTGAAACTGAAGATACCACAATTGCCGATTTGGCGGTAGCGACTCGTGCCGGCCAAATCAAGACTGGTTCTCTGTGTCGCAGCGAACGGGTGGCTAAATACAACCGTTTGTTACGGATTGAAGACCAATTGGGCGATCGGGCAATTTATGCAGGGTCGATCGGTTACGGACCAAAATAACACTGGATAATTGGTAATTGGGCATCGGGCAATTTTAGATTTTAGATTTTAGATTTTAGATTGAAGAATTGATTAGTAACTTGAATCTAAAATCTAAAATCGGATGAGCATCGCGCATCGGGAATTTAGATCCTGTAGATACAAGGGGCGGGTTTTACAAACAATAATTGCCTAAAAACCAATCATCTCGTAAACCCGCCCCGACCCAATTACCAATTACCAATTCTCAATTAAGGATAGAAAGCCAATTGAGGCAAACCCAAAGTTTCTTCCCAACCCATCATCAAGTTCATGCACTGGATGCCTTGACCGGCTTGTCCCTTAATTAAATTGTCGATCGCCGATAGCACAATCACCCTGTCAGTACGCGGATCGACTTCGATGCCGATATAACAAAGATTCGTACCGCAAGCCCATTTTGTTTGCGGATAAACCCCAGCCGGTAACACTTTTACCCAAGGACAATTGCGGTAAAAAGCGCTAAAAATCGTGATTAAATCTTCCCGCACCAAACCCGGATCTCGCAAAGTTGCGTAAACAGTCGCCAGAATTCCCCGTACCATTGGAATTAGGTGAGGAGTAAACTGAACTTTAATATCGTGTCCGGCTAAATCGCCACAAATTTGCTCGATTTCTGGCGTGTGGCGGTGGCGACCAACACCGTAAGCGCCCAGAGAACCCTCTGCTTCAGCCAACAAGAGATTAACTTCGGCTTTGCGGCCCCCCCCAGAAGCACCGGATTTGGCGTCGATAATTGCTGTTTCTGGCACGATCAGACCTTGTTTGAGCAAAGGTGCCAGAGCTAATAAACTAGCAGTAACGTAGCAGCCGGCACAGCCTACTAACTGAGCGTCTTTAATTCGATCGCGATACAATTCTGGCAAACCGTAAACAGCCGTTGCAGCCAGTTCCGAGTCCGATCGCTCGCCGCCGTACCAAGCTTTGTAAGTTTCCAGATTTTCAAATCTGTAATCAGCCGACAAATCCAAGACTTTGCAGCCTTTTTCTATCAGCGTCGGTGCCATTTTGCAAGCTAAACCGTTCGGCAGCGACAGAAACACAACTTCACATTTTGCCGCTATTTTTTCTAGGTCGATCGCCTCGACTGTCAAATCAATGCAGTTAGTCAGATGCGGATAAAGGCTGGAAAAAGGTTTTCCCGCACTGCTATCCCCACCCAAATAGACTACTTCAGCCAGTGGGTGATCCGCCAGCAGTCGCACAAGTTGCACGCCGCCGTACCCTGAAGCGCCGATAATTCCTACAGGCACACGTCCAACATCTCCCATTTTCCTTTATCCCCTCAGCCGTTGAAGTCAAAAACGCTTGAACTTTTGCTGCATTGTAGTACCAAACGCCAACTTTGGGAGCAAAGAATTGTGTTGTTTTGTTTGGGAGGTGCATTTTTGTTAATTTTCCGGTGTTTGACCGCGCCCAAAAACGGATACAAAGCCCAGACTCCTTTCCTGGAGAGTTCAAAATTTTAGACCAAAGTTCCACCTTCCAGATTCAAAGCTGCAAGTAAATCTAAAATCTAAAATCTAAAATCTAAAATCGACTGACCGATCGCCAAAACCCTAAAATTAACAAACTGATGTGCGATCGTGCTATAAAAAACTTACTTTAACCAATCCCCAAACCGGAGATTAACCTTTTTCGCTCGAAGCTCGAAGCTCAACCTCCATCCGTTAAATCTGTTAAATTTTGTACACGGCTTCGTTGCCGAACTTCCTATGGGCATAGTTGTAGAAAACGTATCAAAACAGTTTGGCAGTTTCCAAGCACTCGATCGGGTCAGCTTAGAAATTGAATCCGGTTCCCTAGTCGCATTGCTGGGCCCGTCTGGTTCCGGCAAGTCTACACTGCTGCGACTGATTGCCGGTTTAGAAATGCCCGACTCCGGCAAAATCTGGCTGACAGGACAAGATGCGACCAATACTAGCGTCCAAGACCGCAAAATTGGGTTCGTGTTTCAGCACTACGCGCTATTCAAGCACATGACAGTGCGAAAAAATATCGCTTTCGGAATGCAAATTCAGAAAACACCGCCCGCGAAAGTCAAATCGCGGGTAGAAGAATTGTTGAATTTAGTGCAATTGGGAGGATTGGGCGATAGATACCCGTCGCAACTTTCAGGAGGCCAGCGACAGCGGGTGGCCCTCGCCCGAGCCCTGGCTGTGGAACCGAAAGTTTTACTGCTAGACGAACCTTTTGGAGCTCTCGATGCCAAAGTTCGCAAAGATTTGCGTGCTTGGTTGCGGCGGCTGCACGACGAAGTTCACGTTACCACAGTATTTGTGACGCACGATCAAGAAGAAGCAATGGAAGTTGCCGATCGCATTACAGTAATGAATAAAGGTAAAATCGAACAAGTAGGCACACCCGCAGAAATTTACGACCATCCCGCTAGTGCTTTCGTAATGAGTTTTATCGGTCCAGTCAATGTATTGCCCAGCAGTTCGAGGATGTTTCAAGACAACGGCTTTGACTCAGCCAACCCAGAGATTTTCTTGCGCCCTCACGACGTAGTAATTGAAACTACAGAAAATAGTGCAACAGTGCCTGCAAGAATCAGTCGCTTGATTCATTTGGGATGGGAAATTCAGGTAGAATTAACCTTAGATGACGGTCAAGTAGTAAACGCTAATTTGACTAGAGAAAGATTCGATAGCTTGCACTTGCAGCCCCAGCAAAGAGTGTTCGTAAAGCCGAAAGATGCCAAGTCCTTTCCACTTTTTTATTCAATCTGATACCAATTCTAAAAAAAAGACCTAAATTGAGATTGGATACGACATTTCAAGGGACACGGCTTCGTGCCGTGTCCCTAATCTTTTATACTGACAAATGTCGGCGGACTACTGCGCGCTGAGTTAGTCTTTGATGTTACCAACAGCTTTTTTGACTTGTTGCTCAAAGGATGTAGCGTTTGTGTTGGAAGGATTTTTCATTTTTTCAATGTCAGCGGCTCCCTGAACTTCGTTGGGCCCTTCGCTCGCTTTTTTTTGAGTTTCTTCCAAGGACATCGGTTTTTTCAGGGTAACTTCTTGAGATTCTTTTTCAATACCCAAAAGTTTGTCTTCACCTTTGGTGGGGCTGCTGGTAACGGCAAAAGCCGGGAAAGCATTAGACACAAACATCAAGGCACAAAAACAAACAGCTATTAAAGTGCGAACTAAACGCTTGGTAGGGAAGTTAAAGCTGATAAAAGACATACAGAATTTCTCCGTTTTTAGAATTTTTGATCGTCGCTAAGATTGTTAACAGGCTGAAACTCACTCAAATTCTGCACAATCTTTAACTTAAGTTTGAGAAAAGCAACCGTTGCTCTCTCTCAAATCGAGCTAATATATAATATTTAGCTGAAAAAGCTGAGATTTGAAATCCTTCTCAGGGAATATTTCTAGATGACTGGCGCGGGTCGCCCCAACACATTTATGTAGAAGGCACTTGTGTAGAATCACAAAAATTCTATATAAGTGCCTTCGGATGCGCCTCACATAGCGGTATCAATGTCAATAACGGGCTTTATCGTGGGGTGGGGGCGGATTTATTTAGCCTGTTTGCACTGTGAGAGGGCGCTTGAGTGAACCCGCAGAGCGGTTTGTTTAAAATGTTGCAAGATATGAGATGCGCCCGACTATCCACCCACTGACTAATGACTAATGACTAATGGCTGCTGCTGTCGCACGGGAACTTGACATTTTGCTAGATAAGTTTTAATTTCTCCTACACTGAGCTGCCCGTAATGCAGCAGGGAAGCCAGCAGTGCAGCTTCTGCTTTGCCCTGTGTCACGGCTTCGTAGATGTGGTGACAGTTGCCGGCGCCGCCGGAAGCAATGACGGGAATTTCGACTATTTCGGCGATGCTTCGGGTTAATTCCAAATCGTAACCGGCTTGAGTGCCGTCCGAGTCCATGCTTGTCACCAGAATTTCGCCAGCGCCGCGCTGTTCGGCTTCTTTGGCCCAGGCGATCGCATCTTTGCCGGTATTTTCTCGCCCTCCGCGCACGTACACGTCCCAACCTGGATTATCCGCATCTTGCCGTTTGCGGGCGTCGATCGCGATTACAATGCACTGATTGCCAAATCGATCGCTGGCTTTGTCAATTAAACTCGGATCGCGCACCGCCGCCGAATTAATACTCACCTTGTCTGCGCCTGCCCTCAATAAACTTTTAATGGTGTCTAAGGATTGGATGCCGCCGCCCACCGTCAAAGGGATAAATACTCGATCGGCCGTTCGGTACACCACATCAATAATAATGTCCCGGTCTTCGTGAGTCGCGGTAATGTCCAGAAACACCAATTCGTCAGCACCCGCATCATTGTAAACCTGAGCCATTTCTACGGGATCGCCAGCATCCTGAAGGTTGACAAAATTGACACCTTTGACCACGCGACCGGCTTTCACATCCAGACAAGGCAAAATTCTTTTCGACAACATAAAATTCTCGTGTTTCTAATTTATTGACCGCCGCAGCGAGGAAAAGGCTTTGTTGATATCTTCAAAAACCAGAAGTTAAGCAACAAATCTTAAAGATACCTTGTGTTTAACAATTATCGGTCTGAGCCGGAGAGCCATTTTTCTGTTTTTTTACGCCCCCTCAACATAAATAAAACTTGGCTCGCAGGGGGAGCCGTGACATTCGGTAGAATATTGGTACATAGTTATATTTTCGGCAAAAAGCAGCAAATTTAACTCCCCAGATACATTTTTGGGGTGAAAAATATGGCACTTTCGCTTATGATCTAACAATAACTACCTTCGCTGGCGATCGAATTGTGGTTCGGCAATCCTGTATGGATCCGGTGCATCGACGATCGACTAAACAATTTTAGATTTGAGAACGGCAGATTTGAGGTTTTTTAGCAGCAATCTCAGTTATAAGCGGCGCGGTAAAGTTAAAATTTTAAGTTTAAAACCTCAAATCGGTTGACTTGATGTAGTTTCTAGGGCTGTGGTGACTTTGCAAGCCAATCCACATTTGGTACTTCGTACAGAAAAAAGCGGCAATCGCTACTTGCCGCTCTCCGGCAGCAATTGCTGGACAGTAGGGCGGAGCGATGACAATAATTTTGTACTGACCGATCGCTGGATTTCCCGTAATCACGCGATGTTACAGCAAATGGAGACAGGAGAGTTCTACCTGATCGACTTGGGCAGCCGCAACGGTTCCTTTGTCAACGGGCGGCGCGTCAGCATTCCTGTCACTCTCAGAAATGGCGATCGGATTATTTTCGGTCAAACCGAATTGGACTTCTACAACCCAACCGGCGGCCACCGGATAGAGCCAATACACGACACAGACTCTGACGATTTTACGGCGACTTTGACGGTGCGCAGCCTGATTAGCGTCATGGTAATGGACATCCGAGACTTTACTATTTTGACTAGGCAGCTAGACGAAACCCTACTCTCAGAAGTCATCGGCAGTTGGTTCCGCAAAGCAGGACTGATCATTCGCGAACACGGCAGTTGGGTGGACAAATACATCGGCGATGCCATCATGGCCGTCTGGTTCCACAAAACCAGCGGTGTCAGCAGCGAGGAAATGATGCGGATTTGCCAAGCTTTGAGCGAACTGCACCAGGCAACAGACGAACTCAGCAGCCGTTACCCCCTGCCTTTTCCTTTGCGAGTCGGGGCCGGCATCAATACCGGTTATGCAATGGTGGGAAATTCTGGCAGCAGCGACCGATCGGACTATACCGCCTTGGGAGATACTGTAAACGCAGCATTTCGCCTGGAATCTTGCACCAAGCAACTCGGCAAGGATATCGCTGTGGGAGAAACGACCTACAAATACCTGACGCAATTGGGTGCCCAGGACGCTTTCGAGCAGCACACAGTTTCTTTGAAGGGTTACGACACTCCCACCGTGACTTACGGCGGTACTTATGCTGACTTGAACGCTTTTCTCAAAACGAAAGGAAAGAATTCTCGATAGCTAGAAAATTGGGTGGGGGGCAAAAATTAACCCTTTAAAATGCCAGTCCGAGTTGTTAATTTGGAGGGTCTTCTATAAAATTACCTGCGATGCCTAAATTGGCAGAGGTATCATATATCGTCCGTGATGTCAATACCTTAATGTAAAGTTTATAACAGCCCTCTACGTGTTGCGGATTTATCTGAAAAACTGCATAAGCAAAATGGTAGTCTCTACATAAATGCTGTGTATGAAATTAGGAGACAAAACTTCATGAAACGATTGGGTCGTCTATTGGCAGTATTGGGCTTAGTGCTGGGCTGCTTTGCATGGGCTGGAGACGAAAGCGCGATCGCGGCGACCTTGAGCCGTATCGTCTTGCCATCATCCTCGCTCCTAGCTGTTGAAGCTCCGGTTAGAACCAATCGCGCCGATGACAAGCTTGCCACAGAATACGGCAAAAAACTTGATTTGAACAACAGCGCCGTCCGGGACTTTCGGGACTTTCGAGGGTTGTATCCCACTTTAGCTCGAGTAATTATTAAGAATGCTCCTTACGAAAAAGTTGAGGACGTACTCAACATTTCAGACTTGACGGAAGCTCAGAAAAAAGTGCTGCAAGCTAACCTGGACAAATTCACCGTAACTGATGTTGAATCAGTCTTTATTGAAGGAGACACCAGATTAAATAATGGTCTCTACGACTAGGTAGCAGCGGGCCTCATTTAAAGGCAGAAGTCATTTGGCAGAAGGCATTCGGTAGAAAGAAAAGATTTTTTTTCTAGAGGCTGATGACTTCTGCCTTTAATTTATCAAGACTTACTTTCAACCACTATTCGGAAAAACCCTGCCAAAATTCCCTAGATTGAAATAAGCGGGTTCCCCAGATTCATCTGTATACTCAATTCTTTAATCTAAAATCTAAAATATAAACTCGATCGACAGACCTTAGTTCTACTCCCCAGATTCATCTGTGGAGTCAATTCTAAAATCTAAAATCTAAAATCTAAAATCGACTGGCGGCAGACTTATGACTGACAAATTTGACGTATTGGTAATAGGTGCTGGCGCGGCGGGTTTGTACACAGCACTTTGCCTGCCAGAGCATTTGCAGGTGGGCTTGATCAATAAAAATACCCTGCCTGTTTCTGCTAGTGATTGGGCTCAAGGAGGGATTGCCGCGGCGATCGCCCCTGAAGATTCAGCAGCACTTCACATTCAGGATACACTGGCTGCGGGAGCGGGTCTTTGCGATTTGGAGGCGGTGAAATTTTTAGTCGAAGAAGCTTCAGCTTGCATTGACTCCCTCGTGAAAATGGGCGTTGCATTCGATCGCACCGGCCCAGATTTAGCCCTCACCCTAGAAGCTGCCCACTCCCGCCGCCGAGTTCTCCACTCCGCCGACACTACGGGCAAAGCGGTTGTCAGTACCCTGACAGCAAAAGTATTGAGCCGCAAAAACATTCAACTCGTATCTCCTGCCTTTGCTTTGAGTCTGTGGCTAGACGAAACCGGGCGCTGTCAGGGCATTAGCTCGATTTGCGGTTCGCGAGTCAAGTGGCTGCGGGCCCAGGCAGTGGTGCTGGCCACAGGCGGCGGCGGACAGGTTTTTGCTCAAACGACCAATCCGTCGGTAAGTACCGGGGACGGGGTGGCAATTGCTTGGCGCGCCGGGGCGCTGCTGCGAGATTTAGAATTTGTGCAGTTTCACCCGACGGCGCTGAGCACTGCGGGCGCGCCTCGGTTTCTCCTTAGCGAAGCGGTGCGGGGAGAAGGAGCTCATTTGGTTGACAGTAAAGGATATCGCTTTGCTTTTGACTCTCACCCCAGCGGGGAACTCGCCCCTCGGGATGTTGTCAGCCGCGCTATTTTCCGCCACTTGCAGAAGACGGGAGAACCTCATGTTTGGCTGGATATGCGCCCGATTGCTGTCGATCGACTGCGCTACAGGTTTCCGAATATTATTCAAGTGTGCGCTGATTGGGGAATTGATATTTTTTCCGAACCGGTGCCGGTGACGCCCGCTGCCCATTACTGGATGGGAGGGATTGTGGCTGACAAATTTAACCAAACGTCGATTCCGGGTTTGTACGCGGTGGGAGAAACTGCGAGCACGGGGGTACACGGCGCTAACCGATTGGCGAGCAATTCGCTGCTGGAGTGTCTGGTTTTTGGGGCGCAGATGGGACTTTTGCAGCTAGAAGGTGGAAGGCCCGAGGCATTCGCAGATCAGTTTGAGGCGGGAGAAATCTTAGAAAAATCGATTTCTGAAAAGGACATTGAGGCGATCGAAAAGTTGCGGGTCGAATTACCGAATTTGGTGTGGCAGAGTGCGGGAATTTGCCGGGGACAACGCGATTTGGAAAGTGCGATCGTCCAAGTTGAGATTTGGCGGCAAGAATTTGCTTCGTTGCCTTTGAGTCAAGCGCTTGATAATTTGCAGCCCGGACAAATTGTTGATTTTTCGCCTGCTGATGCGGAGAATAGCTCGATTTTGCGAAATTGGGGAGAAGTTGGCAATTTATTGGATATCGGCTACTTAATTGTCAAAAGTGCTGCGTTTCGCACGGAAAGCCGCGGCGGTCACTACCGGGTGGACTATCCTCTCACAGATCCGGATTGGTGCACGCACACCTTAATTCACTACTGCAATTGGTACAAATCTGCTGCTCAATCTGGTCGAATAGAAGATTGAAAAATGGGGGTCAGCGCGTCCCCGTACCGTCACTTTTAGGGTTCCCGTTCGGGTCTGGTTCGTATTTTTCGTAAGTTCCAAACCTAGATGTTGGTGTAAGGGTCCCAACTGTGGAGGTCGATCGATCTTTTGTTAAGTTGGTAGTGGAGTTGCTGGCAAGTCGAGCCGCATTTGCGGTCCCGACTGTATTTACTTGCAGGCAGGCAGCCAGAGTTGCCGTTGTTGTGAGCTTAATCAAAGTACGCATATTATTCACAGCCTTATTCAAATCACCGAAGTAGATGCACGTCCCTACCACGTATTATATCTATCAATTTCCGTAGTTCCACTGATATATTTACATTTTCTTTAATTAACTTTCATAAGTTTACGTAAACTGGTTTAATTTAAGGCTTTTTGACGATTATAATTGGGTTTCCAGTATCAGGTTTTGATTTTTTTAATAATTTGTAACATTTAGATGAAACCGCAATTTGCTGTAAAAATTTTCATTGTTTTGTAAGTCTATCTAATGACAGATGACAGGCTATACGAGTTAAGAGTATACATTTCAATTTTTTGGACATTTTTTTGAACGGTTTCAAAAAGTTTACATGGCTTACGGTTTCAGGAGCTGTTTTTTCAAAGCTAGCTGCACATCGGACATCTTAAAATAATATCACCCCACGACTGAATCAGGGTTTGAGGTCTAAAACTCGCTCAAATTTTGTCCTAATTATTGAGAATTTTAGATTAAAAAATTGAATAATTAGGGCTTGCTGGATAAGTGCAGAAAGGTTACACGGCCTGGTTATGCGATCGTCCGATCAAGAAAAGTGTGCAAGATAAACAGGTAA
>NZ_SRRZ01000147.1 GCF_013179805.1 Microcoleus asticus IPMA8
TTTGATTTCCCCAAAATACGTCAATATACTTACACAAAGAAAATCATTTAGGATTGCTCTAGATATAGAAAATCATTTAGGATTGCTATAGTAATTTATTACCAGCCCAGTTAGCTCTGCAACGCCGAAAAAAAACTTAGGATTCCGCCTGAGATATAATTTTATTGCCAGAGAGAAGCAGACTAACGGGAGCCACACCTTCCGTCAAGTTTGATGGACTTTAATATTTTACCAGTATATTTTTTTACCTAACCAGGCAAAATCAACAATTCAAAATTCCCCAACAAACGCACGTTAAAATAAATACTAGCTTCCTCGATCGCAATCCGAGCGGAACCAGACAATTAGCCAGTTTTCCCTGTTTCCTTTTTTCAGCTATTACCAGTTACATCTATTTCGATCTGTCTACTTAATTAGGAACCGCCAGTGACACCAAAACTACAGCCCTCTCCAACTCCAAACTCTCACAAAAAATCACCAAAAGTACCTTGGTTCGAGCGGTTCATGGCACTGGTCGCCCTAGGAAATTTAAGCCTAGTAATATTTGACATAAGTTACGTACCCGGGCGAGATTTCTACTTCCGGCAACTGCCAGCTCTCACTCAAGTATACGACCCATTTAAAGGAATTAAACCCCACCGAGACACCCAGCAATATCTAGAAACCTTAGAAGAATTAAAAATTCAAGTAGTGCAAACAGGCTTGCCCTCCCCCCAAGTAGCAGCTAAATTGCAGGAAATAAATAATCTGAGCGCGAAAATGATCGACGAAGATCCCTTTCGAGTAGCATCAAAAAGCGGCACCCTAGAAAAAATAAAAGACCGGATGCGCGATCGCGCCCCCAATCCGCAAGACTCGGCTACACAATCATTCCAAACATTCTGGAGCCCTGACTATTTAAACAAACAAGGCTGGCAAAAAGAAATCAACTGGTTTGACACCAAAATCAAGCCATTAATCGCCACCAACTATTACCGCGAGATGGGAGAAAACGGCGAATTCACCGATAACTTCTGGCAAATCGACCTGCCATTTATTGCCATATTCGCGATCGAATTTCTAGCCCGTACCTACTCGATCAGCCGCCGCCACCGCAGCGTCACTTGGCGAGCAGCCATGCTCTGGCGATGGTACGACATCTTCCTGCTCCTCCCTTTCTGGCGCCTGTTGCGAGTATTACCCGTCACAATTCGCATCCACCAAGCCAAAATGCCGGATCTCCAACCCATACGCAGCCAAATCAGCCGAGGTTTCGTCGCCAACTTCGCCCAAGAATTGACCGAAGTGGTAGTAATTCAACTCATCAACCAGATGCAACAATCAATTACTACAGGCGAACTCGCTCGTCAACTCTTTAAATCCCCAAAACAGCGCTATCTAGACATCAACAATATCAATGAAATAGAAGCGATCGCCACCCATCTAGTGCAAATAACGGTCTACAAAGTCCTCCCTCAACTCCAGCCAGACCTAGAAGCCCTCCTCCGGTACAATATTGAAAACTTCCTCAAACAATCCCCCCTCTATCAAGGATGGAAGCAAGTACCCGGCTTGGGAAACCTGCCCGAACAGCTAGCACAGCAATTAGTTGCAGAACTCTCAAAATTAGTCACTCTCGGCCCCCAAGATGCCTACGAAGCCTTCAAAATCGCCAGCGAAGACCCCACAAGCATCAAACTCTCAAGCCAGCTAGTCCAACATTTCGGGCAAGCTTTAGGAACCGAACTGCAACAGCAGCACACCTGGCAAGAAATACAACTGCTGCTGTGCGACTTCCTAGAAGAGTTCAAAATCAACTACATTCAGCGATTGAGCGAAGAAGACTTCGAGAAAATTTTAGAACAAGCCAAAGAACTGCAACGAATAGCCCCGCGTTAGGGCGTGTCATCACTCGGAAGTCCCCAAACCGTTCGGGCAAGTCTCCCCACAGAATGCCCGATCTGTAGCGGTACAGCACCGCTTCCACGAACAACCGATTGTAGGCAGGCTGTTGCACACAAATAACCTTCACGTCCCGGCAACAAATCTTTGATCCTTTCCCACTGTTCATCCCGTAGGGCAAAACGGCGGCTTGCCCTGGCGATCGAATCCTTCTAGTCGGCTGTATCTCGACTTGACCTTCCTTTACATCAACTGATGACAAACCCTAGCCTTTAGAATTTGAAGAACCTTAAAATCATTGCCAGCCATGTGTTCACCTACAATACCAAATTCACTATTAAGTTTAGATAGTTAGATAGTTTCCCAGAATTAAAAGAATAGGCCTAACTCCTATCCTGTGTCATAATCCCCTCTGCTGCACCGCTTTACTTATTTTTTTCCTCCCCAATTAGCAATTAGCAATTACCCTGCTGTAACTCCTGCAAATAAAACTTGCTGGAATTGTAAAGGTTCACGTGCGATCGGCATTCTCTACTAGAGTCATCTGCAGGGTTGTGCATCACATCTTCAGCGCGGTAGTGAGTTAAACCGCCGTTAGGGTTCTCACCGGCCTGGGGTGTCATGTTTTTAGCCAAAAAGGTCAATTTTTTTAGACGTATATTATATCAATTTATATGTAAGTTTGATGAGATTATACTTTTTATACTCAATCTGTAAAGTAAAGTAAAAAACTACTACAAATAGCTCTAAACCAAGTAATCTATTAGATATGATTGCTAACTGGTTTCCTAAAGGCTAAAATAATTTGCCAATGCTAGTAAAAAATAAGGCGCGTCAGTATCTTTAGTCAGATTTAATTATACCGCTATCAGAGAAAACACGTAAGTA
Organism: Microcoleus asticus IPMA8; assembly: GCF_013179805.1. Lineage (GTDB taxonomy): Bacteria > Cyanobacteriota > Cyanobacteriia > Cyanobacteriales > Microcoleaceae > Microcoleus > Microcoleus asticus. The sequence continues at coordinate 2,770 of NZ_SRRZ01000147.1, forward strand.
GTCATTCTTGTTTAAGCAAGTTACTGTCTCCAACTTTTCACTAACTATTATAGATTGCTTTTCAATATACATTTCCTCAGCCTCATTTCACTAAATCCACTGAGATTTTTCAGCCAACTCGTTACCCCAGGAGTAACACCAAATCAATGTCACACACATCTCCAACCACTTTTCTGTCAAACCGTTCTCAAAAAAAGCTGTCACTTCGCCTGATTTTAGTATTGCCATTCGTCGTGCAAATCTTTGCTGCCGTCGGGCTGACAGGCTGGCTCTCCTTACGCAACGGGCAAAAAGCAGTCAACGAAGTTGCTAGCCAGTTGCGGAGTGAAATTACTGCCCGCATCCAGCAGCAGCTCAACACATACCTAGATACAGCCCCTCGCGTCAATCAACTCAATGCCAATGCCATTCGACTAGGATACTTAAATCCAGACGAATTGGAAAGTACGGAGCGCTATTTGTGGGAGCAAATTCAAGCCTTTCCTTCTCTGCCCCAGATGGGTTTTGCTACTAAAACAGGAGAGTTCATTGCCGTTGAACGCCAAGAGAATGGAAAAATATTTTTTAAAATAGCAGACAAAGAACATCGGAATGAACTTCATATTTATGAATCTGATAGCAAAGGCAATCAAACGAAGCTCTTAAAAGTCTCCCGCAACTACAATATACTCAGGCGTTCATGGTATAAAGACAGTGTACGCTTAGGCCGGCCCACATGGAGCGAAATTTTTCCGCTTACAGGTCAGAAAACGCTCTCCCTCCCTGCCGGACAGCCCGTTTATGACGAAAGTGGCGAACTGCGCGGAGTATTCGTTGCTAATTTATTGATCTCTTTCCTCAGCGACTTTCTGCAAAGCTTAAAAATCGGTCGATCTGGACAGACATTCATTATGGAACGTTCTGGACTCCTAGTAGGCAGTTCAACTCTCAAAGAAGCATTTATCACCAACAATGGCAAACTCGATCGCCTGAATGCTTTAGATAGCACAGATGATTTAATTCGGCTGACAACAGCGCATTTAAAAGAACACTTTGGCAACCTCACTAAAATTAATAGCTCTCAGCAATTGGATTTTACGATCGCCGGCCAGCGACAATTCCTCCAAGTTATGCCCTTTCAGGATAGCCGAGGATTGGACTGGCTGATCGTCGTCGTCGTTCCTGAAAGCGATTTCATGGATCAAATTAACGCCAATACCCAGACTACCATTTTGTTGTGTTTGGGAGCCTTGGCGCTGGCTACCGTTTTGGGAATCTTAACCGCACGCTGGATTACCAGCCCGATTCTCCGTTTGAGCGCAGCTTCTAGGGCGATCGCCACTGGCGACTTAGACAAAAATGTGCAGGTAAAAGGCGTAGAAGAACTAGAAGTTCTGGGTCAGTCTTTCAACCTTATGGCACAACAGTTGCGCGAATCCTTTGAGGCGCTAGCCAAGACCAATTCCGAGCTAGAAATCCGAGTAGAAGAACGCACCGCCGAACTCACGGAAGCCAAACAAATCGCTGATACTGCCAACCAAGCTAAAAGTGAATTTTTAGCGAATATGAGTCACGAATTGAGAACGCCACTCAATGGAATTTTAGGATACGCTCAAATCCTAGAACGCTCAACAACGATGGCTCCGAAGGAACTCCAAGGCATCAGTATTATTCACCAGTGTGGTTCCCACCTCTTAACCCTGATCAATGACATCTTAGACCTCGCTAAAATTGAAGCTCAGAAATTGGAACTGTACGCGAAAGATTTCCATTTTCCTTCCTTTTTGCAGGCAGTCGCGGAAATCTGCCGCATCCGAGCCGAACAAAAAGGAATTGCTTTTGTTTATCAGCCCAGTTCGGAAATTCCTGCTGGCATCTACGCTGACGAGAAACGCTTGCGACAGGTACTAATTAACTTACTGAGCAATGCAATTAAGTTTACAGACTCGGGACGAGTGAATTTTAAGATAGAACATCTGGAAAAGGAAACAGGTGAAAACGTGCAAAGCAATGACCAAAAGCCAGCCTCACCAATCCACAAAATTCGGTTTCAAATTGAAGATACTGGTGTTGGCATGACACCAGAACAATTAAAAAGAATTTTTTTGCCTTTTGAACAGGTAGGAGACAGCAAGCGTCAGGCGGAAGGAACCGGGCTCGGTTTAACAATTAGCCAAAAAATTGTTGAAATGATGGGTAGTACCATTCAAGTAAAAAGTCAGTCAGGAGCAGGTAGTGTTTTTTGGCTAGATTTGGATTTACGGGAAGCGGCAGACTGGGCAAATACAACCACTATTGCCAAGCAACGAAAACTCGTTGGCTACCAAGGTAGAAAGCAGAAAGTTTTGGTTGTGGATGACAAATGGGAAAATCTCTCCGTCATTGTCAATCTGCTGGAACCCCTCGGATTTGAAGTAACCGAAGCTAAAAACGGTCAAGAGGGTTTAGAAAAAGTAGAAGAGTTTAAGTTCGATCTGATTATCACTGACTTGGTGATGCCAGTGTTAGATGGCTTTGAGATGATGCGCCGTATCCGAAATTTGCCCGACTATAAAGAAGCGGCAATCATTGCTTCATCTGCCAGTGTATTTGCTACAGATCAACATAAAAGTTTGGAGCGTGGAGCCAACGATTTTCTCGGTAAGCCCGTGCAGGCAGAAGAGCTATTTGAGATGTTGCAAAAATATTTGGAAATAGAATGGATATATGACGAACTAAAAAAGGAAAAAATCAGCACAAATCCCCTTTCCTCGGCTCCTACATCACTTTCTGAATCGACCTCTTTCATGGCTCCCCCGCCAGGAGAAATGGAACTTTTATTTGAACTGGCGATGAGAGGCAACGTGAAAGGAATTGTGAAGCGCAGTGAGCACCTAGAGAAATTGGATCAGAAATTTGTGTCCTTTGCTGTTGAGCTGCGCCAGTTAGCCCAAGGCTATCAGGTCAAAAAAATCAAAGAGTTTATTACATCCCACAGGATAGAAAAAGAATGAAGGCAGAAAATATGGAAACAAGCACCATCTTAATCGTCGATGACAACCCTAGCAATCTGGACGTGCTTTCTGAAGCTTTAGCTGGTTCAGGATGGGAAATATTGGTAGCAATTGATGGCGAAACTGCCATCGAACAGGCTGAATACAGTCAGCCTGATTTGATTCTGTTAGATGTGATGATGCCAGGAATTGACGGGTTTGAAACCTGTCATCGGCTGAAGGCAAGTCCGCTGACAAACGAAATTTCGGTGATTTTTATGACGGCTCTTTCTGACATAGGGGATAAACTCAAAGGCTTTAATCTAGGGGCGGTGGATTACATTACTAAGCCCTTCGATCAAAAGGAGGTATTAGCTCGCGTCAATTTCCATTTAAAACTGCATTTTTTGACTAAAACTCTCGCACAGCAAAATCTGCTTCTCAAACGAGAAATTGAAGACAGGCTTGCAGCAGAAGCAGCGTTACATCAGCTCGCGCAGGAGTTAGAAAAACGAGTGGAAGAACGAACGGCTGAACTTTCTCAAGCTTTGGAGAATCTTAAAAAAGCTCAAGTGCAAATCGTTCAAAGTGAAAAGATGGCTTGCCTTGGTCAACTTGTAGCTGGGGTGGCTCACGAAATTAACAATCCAGTTAGTTTTATCTCCAATAATATCCCTATTGCCAAGGAATATATTGCCGATTTGATCGGGATGACTAGGCTGTGCCAGCACAACGTTACTTCGACATCAGAATTTGAGGATAAGTCCCAGGAGATTGAGTTAAATTTTATTGTTGAAGATTTGCCAAAAATTATTGATTCAATGGAGCTAGGAACAGAGCGACTTTACAATCTTTCTATGTCACTGCGTAATTTCTCTCGGTTGGATACATCGGCACTAACGCCAGTGAATATTCACGATGGGCTAGATAGTACCTTATTAATTTTAGGGCATCGACTGAAATCTAAAGGAAGTTTCCCAGGAATTGCAGTGATTAAAGAGTATGGTAAATTGCCGCTAGTCGAGTGCTATCCTGGGCAAATCAATCAGGTGTTTATGAATGTATTAGCGAATGCAATTGATGCTTTAGAAGAGTCTACGATCAGTTGTCCGCTGTGCGGGGAAAAGAAACAGAGCAATGACACTCCACAGATTCGGATCTGCACTGAAATGCTTCAGGATGACAGAGTGGTGATTCGGATTGCTGATAATGGGGTTGGCATAACTCAGGAAGTAATGCAGCATTTATTCACGCCGATGTTTACTACTAAATCAGTGGGTAAAGGGACAGGTTTAGGTTTGTCGATTAGCCGTGAGATCGTAGAAGGAAAACATGGTGGTAAGCTGACCTGCATTTCCTCGCCAGAAAGGGGCGTAGAGTTTGTAATTGAGCTTCCTATTCAGCATTAGTAATGGGGATTTTTTATGGTGAATTTTAGTTTTGCTGCTTTGTCAATATACCGTTAATCATGGGATCGCCCATGTCTAATCTACCAATCACCATCACTGTCAAACTCTTTGCCGCCTATCAAGAAGCAGAGGGCTTGTCCGAACTGAAATTAGAATTTCCCAAAGAAAGCTCGGTATCGCAAGTCCTAGAACGCCTGAGTGCCACCAATCGTTCTATGGACGATCGCACCCGCTTCGCTATCAACAAGGAATTTGCCCTCGCCCCACCCCACTCCAAAACGGTGATGAAGTCGTCCTTATTCCCCCTGTCAGCTCTCCCCCTCTCCCCTCGGACGCTCCCCCGAGGGCGATCGGTTTGTCACCGGGCGGGCGATCGAGCTAAACTTAGAACAGAGGCCTCCCTTCGATCGAAAGAAGTCCTCAAACTTCTTGGAAGAAATTGTTTTACCTAGGAGTGGGTCAAGCCCACTTTTTTTGTTGCATTAGTCGCAGGAAAAGAGTTCAGGGAGTCTGACTTGCAAGTTGAGGACTGATTTAGTAGGGGTAATCCCCCCGCTTGAGATCCCTGCTGGGATGTTGGGTAAGTCCCAAAGTTGAAGACGAAAGTCGCAGCCACCTAATCAAACCACCTCAAAGCCAAGCAATCTCAACACCAAATTTTTCCTTGCCCGTGTCCGAGTTTAGGAGTTTTAACTTAAGTATTCGATATGACTCATCCCCTAATCCCACAAATCATTGACTTAGCTACCCCCGTTGCGGAAACACTGGGATTGGAAGTAGTGGGAGCAGTGTTTCACACCAACCAAAATCCTCCCGTCTTGCGGGTAGACATCCGCAACCTCCAACAAGACACTGGTTTAGCCGACTGCGAGCGCATGAGCACAGCCCTCGATGCCGAGTTAGAGGCAGCCGACATCATACCCGATGCCTACGTGCTAGAGATTTCCAGTCCGGGAATATCCCGATTGCTCAGCAGCGATCGAGAATTCATTACCTTTAAAGGTTTCCCCGTGACAGTCAAAGCCACCGAACCGGACTCGCGAATCAAAGAGTGGAAAGGACTGCTCCTGTCCCGGGATGAAACAGCGGTTTATCTCAATCAAAAAGGGCGACAGGTTAAAATTCCCCGCCCTCAGATTGTCAAAGTTGAACTAGACGAAGGAAAGGAGAGGTAAAGGGAAATTTTGAGTTTTGAGTTTTGAGTTTTGAGTTTTGAGATTGCCTCGCAGCAAGCTGAAAACGCTTGGCTGCGAGTTAATTTTTAACAATCCTATCTGTAGCAGCGGGTTGAATAGGGACAACAAATAAATTGTTACAGCACCGAGTTACCCTAATCCAATCCAGTAACTCATCACTCCTATTTCATCACTTTTTCTTGAAACTTTCCCAGTACAAATTACCGATTACCAGTTACTTATTACCACAGCAAAAAAGGAGCGTTTTATATGTCAATGGTTCCCCTGCCCGGACTAAAAGAAATGGTCGAAGGTATTAGCAAAGAACGCAATTTACCCAAACACGCCGTCCAAGCAGCCTTGCGAGAAGCCCTGCTCAAAGGATACGAACGCTACCGCCGTACCCAAAAACTCGATCACTTCAGCGAAGAATACTTCGACAACTTTGATGTAGAACTCGACGCCGAACAAGAAGGTTTCCGCGTTTTAGCCAACAAAACTATTGTCGAAGAAGTCATCAATCCCGATCACGAAATCTCACTTACGGAAGTGCAAGAAGTAGCCACGGAAGCTCAACCGGGCAGCATCGTGCTCGTAGACGTAACACCAAATCAAAAAGAATTTGGTCGCATGGCCGCGATCCAGACGAAACAAGTTCTCGCTCAAAAACTGCGCGACCAACAGCGCAAAATGATTCAAGAAGAGTTTAAAGATTTAGAAGAAACCGTTCTTCAAGCAAGAGTCCTCAGGTTTGAGAGGCAGTCGGTAATTTTAGCAGTTACCAGCAGCTTCGGTCAGCCAGAAGTAGATGCCGAACTCCCTAAGCGCGAACAGTTGCCCAACGACAATTACCGGGCCAACGCTACATTCAAGGTTTATCTCAAAAAAGTAGGCGAAGGCTCTACTAGAGGGCCGCAGTTACTTGTTTCTAGAGCGGACGCAGGTTTGGTGGTTTACCTGTTTGCTAACGAAGTACCAGAAATAGAAGACGGGGTGGTGAGGATTGTCGCCGTAGCCAGGGAGGCAAATCCGCCCTCCCGGCACGTCGGCCCCCGGACTAAAATAGCAGTTGATACTCTCGATCGGGACGTAGATCCCGTAGGAGCCTGCATCGGAGCGCGGGGATCGCGGATTCAGGTAGTAGTCAACGAATTGCGCGGCGAAAAAATAGACGTGATCCGCTGGTCTCCAGACCCAGCAACTTATATTGCTAACGCTCTGAGTCCCGCTAGAGTAGATGAAGTGCGTTTAGTTGCTCCAGAAGGCAGGAGAGCTCACATTTTGGTCGCTGAAGACCAACTGAGTCTTGCCATTGGCAAAGAAGGTCAGAACGTCCGCCTAGCAGCTCGCCTAACCGGTTGGAAAATCGATATCAAAGATATTGCTAAGTACGATCGCGCGGCCGAAGACAGCAAATTGGCAGCAGAAGCAACTAGGCTCGAAGAACTAGCAGGCGACTACGATGCAGACGAAGCGGGCGACTACGACGGCGACGAGGAAACCGCAGAATTTGAGGAAGAGGAGGCAGCCGCCACGGAGGAAACCGAAGCCGCAGTCTAAAAACTGTGACATTTACCGAAGAAGAATTCAGAATTCAGGAGCCAGAATCCAGAATGGGTTCTGTGCGACAGGATGGAGAATCGAGGTTGAAATCCCGCGATTTTAATCGGGGATCGCAAAAAAAATTTTCCGTGACCGTTACCCCTGACTTGGGGCATGGCGTATTTTGAATCCTGAATTCTGTCTTCAGACTCCTGACTCCTTGTCATAAGATTTTCTCTCTTCGGGAGACAAGGAGGACTTGTCCCCTACTGCCCACTCTCCCCATACTCCCCCTCTCACTCGGATGAAATCGAACTACCGGTGCTGTGCAAGTTGTCGAAAAATAGCTCCTAAGGAAGCTTTTTGGCGAGTAGTCAGGCTCTATCCTTCTCATCAGGTACAATTAGATCGTGGCATGGGCCGATCTGCTTACCTTTGTCGGGAAGGCGAATGCCTCAAAGCAGCTCAGAAAAAAAATCGACTTGGGCGATCGCTCAAAGCGCCTGTGTCTGACGAACTGTACCAAACACTTTGGCAGCGTTTAGCCACATCTGACTGTACATCTTACTCTGACCGGGCCTGACGAAAAACCGACAATAGTTCGGTATCGACTGTATAAACCCTCTTGGCAGCCCTACCAGTAATTACCGGTAGCGCCAGCTATAAAACCCCAATCCGATCTGCCCACCAGTCTGGAAAGATTTGTGTCAGATTAGATAAGGGTAGGGTACTACCAGAGGTATCCTCAAGGTGGAAAGGCAAACTTTGAAGCTTGAGAGAGTGGGTTTTGCCAAAACTCAGACTTCGGAGTTCCAAGTTCCCAAACAGACTTGAGAATTCTTCAACCGCAGACTTCAGCGAGTTGCATCTTTTTAGATAAAATTGCTGAGCGAGTACCAAAACCCCGATTCCTGACACTGAATCAATCACAGCGAATGATGTCGTCATTAGAACAAAAAATCACAATGTAAAAACTGGTTGGCACAAAAGAGGGCAGAGTGGATGAACAACGGCAAAGTAAGAATTTACGAATTATCACGGGAACTAAATTTGGATAATAAAGACATCTTGGCAGTTTGCGAACGGCTCAATATTTCAGTCAAGAGCCACAGCAGCACAATTACAGAATCCGAAGCAGAGCGCATTCGCAAAACGGCGGAAAAATACGTAGCCAGCAGCCACTCTTCCCCCGGCAAGCCAGCTCCCCCCGAAAGAGCAGCAGCGCCATCTAGAGAATCTGGCCCTCACCCTAACGACCAACAAAAAAAGCAGCAAATTTTAGAAATACGCAGTCCAAAAGTACGGCCGGCTGGTGCAAACTCCCAGCCTGCGGGCAACGAGGAGCAAAAAACCCAGTCTGGGGCCACCGTGGCAACTCCTCCCAAGTCGCCTGCAGCTCAACAACTCCAGCCTCCAGCTAAACCAAATATCAATCGACCTGTACTGTCGAAGCCAAATGTCGCTGTGTCGGCGGCTCCGTCAGAAGTGTCGGAAAATGTAGGTGCGAGCGCCCCGGAAACCACCGCCCAGGCTCAGGCACCTGCGGCACCTCAACCGCCGTCGGAAAAGGCTCCAGAACGCATCCAGCAACCGCCGAGCGCCCCTCCCGCGCCCTCGGCAAAACTCACGTCGCCGCCAGTCAGAGCGGCGTCCGAGTCGGCTAGCCGTAACCCACAAAATCTGGGAAACAAGCCGGTACTCAAACTTGCAAAAACCGAGCAAGAGCAATCAGGACAGTCAGAAACTCTGGAAGCGCCGGCTAAACCGAGCCGCCCCAGCAGACCTGCACCGGGATCTGCTACCGAATCTCGCGACGCGCAAAGACCGCGCCGGGAAGGCGCTGGTGGCCCAGTCAAAACTCCACTGGCCGATCGACCCCAGCCCGGCGGCCCGCGCCGGAGTCTTGCCCCCGCAACGTCAGCTACCGGGCTGCGTAGCCGGGGCGGTGGCACCGGAGCCATAGGGGATGACACTGATGACAATGAAGAAGATAATACGCCGTTGCTGGAGATTCCTCTCCTCGAAAGGCCCTCCCTCCCTCGTCCTGCCAAAAAGACATCGGTCATTTGGGAAGAAGATGATGACGAAAACTCAGATGCTGCTAAAGCTGCTAAGGCTGTTAAGGCAAAACGTTCTCGCCTCAAACCCATAGACGAGGATGATGATGACTTAGAAAACGGCTTGGATCTGCCAGCACCAGTCACGGTCAGCCTGTCCCTAGCCCGCCCAGCTAAAGCGAAGGGACAAGCAGCACCCAAGTCAACACCAACTCCGGGCGCACCCGGAAGCAGCGGAAAAAATAAGAGACCAGGCCCTTCTCACGATAAAAGTTCTTCTTCAGGCTCCAGCGGGGGACGCGGCAACCGGGGCAAAACAGCGGAAGCTAAGGTAGAACGTCCAGAAAAGCTGCTGCTGAGCAGGCCGATGACCGTTCAAGAACTAGCAGTTACTCTGGCTGTTCCCGAAACCGAAATTATTAAGCGGCTTTTCTCTAAAGGAATTGCGGTAAATATAACCGAAACCCTGGACATTCCAGCGGTGAGGATGGTAGCCGAAGAAATGGGCGTAGAGGTGGAAACCCCTGAAAAAGTAGCCCCAGCTATCAAAGTGATCGAGATGCTGGACGCAGCGGATTTGGAATACCTAGAACGCCGTCCCCCAGTAGTAACGATTATGGGTCACGTGGATCACGGCAAAACTACGTTGCTCGACTCGATCCGCAAAACCAAGGTGGCTCAGGGAGAAGCTGGGGGAATTACCCAGCACATCGGTGCTTACCACGTAGATGTGGAACACGAAGGCAAGAGCCAGCAGGTGGTATTTTTGGATACGCCCGGCCACGAAGCCTTTACAGCGATGCGGGCTCGGGGAACACGGGTTACGGACATCGCCATCTTGGTGGTGGCGGCGGACGACGGCGTGCGACCCCAGACAATTGAAGCGATCAGCCACGCGAAAGCGGCGAAAGTGCCAATTGTCGTGGCTATCAATAAAGTTGACAAGGAAGGTGCTCAGCCGGAACGGGTGAAGCAAGAGCTTACTGAGTACGGCTTGGTCGCAGATGACTGGGGCGGCGATATCACGATGGTTCCAGTCAGCGCGATCCGAGGCGAAAACCTGGATACGCTGTTGGAAATGATTCTGACAGTGGCGGAAATGGAAGACCTCAACGCCAACCCGCACCGACCGGCTAAGGGTACTGTGATTGAAGCTCACCTCGACAAGGCAAGGGGACCTGTGGCAACTCTGCTGGTGCAGAACGGCACTCTGCGAGTGGGCGATATTGTGGTCGCAGGCTCGGCTTTGGGCAAGGTGCGGGCAATGATCGATGACCGGGGCGAGCGCGTAGAGCAAGCAACTCCATCCTTCGCGGTGGAAGTGCTGGGGCTGCGGGAAGTTCCTCGCGCCGGAGACGAGTTTGATGTCTTCGCAAACGAAAAAGAAGCTGCTGCGATCGCCTCTGGAAGAGCTACCTCCCAACGAGATTCCCGCCTGCTGCAAGGCGGCCGGATCAGCCTCAGCGGCTTCTCTCAACAAGCTAAGGAAGGCGTTCTCAAGGAACTCAACTTGATCTTGAAGGCAGATGTCCAAGGCTCCCTCGAAGCAATTGTCGGCGCTCTGACTCAACTTCCTCAAAAAGAAGTTCAACTCCGACTGCTGCTATCTGCTCCTGGGGAAATTACAGAAACGGATATTGACCTCGCTGCAGCCAGTAATGCTGTAATTATCGGGTTCAATACTACTCTCGCCACTGACGCTCGCCTCGCCGCCGACCAAGCAGGCGTAGACGTGCGGGAATACAGCATCATCTACAACCTCTTGGATGACATTCAAGGGGCGATGGAAGGCCTGCTGGAACCCGAACTGGTGGAAGAACCTCTGGGTCAAGTGGAAGTGCGCGCTGTCTTCGCGATCGGTCGCGGGGCTGTGGCTGGATGTATGGTACTCTCTGGCAAAGTCATCCGTAACTGTAAAGTGCGGGTGCGTCGGGGCAACAATGTCGTTTACGAAGGTGTCCTCGACTCCCTAAAACGGATGAAGGAAGATGCCAAGGAAGTCAATGCGGGCTTTGAATGCGGCATTTCCTTGAGCGGGTTTAGCGACTGGGCGGAGGGCGATCTTATTGAAGCCTACCGGATGGTTACTAAGCGCCGGACTCTATCTCAATAGTTTTGAGTTGTGAGTGTTGGGTTGGAAGAGAAGTTTTGAGCGAAGGCAACTAAATTGCCGATCGCTCGCCACTATTCTCTTCGCTCAATACTCCCAAACTCATCACTCGCAACTTTTGTTTTCAACTTATAGCAGAAGGAAGAAGGAAAAAGGTTGTAGTTATCTGGGAGAAAAGGAAGAAGCAATAAAAGCAGAGATGTCAGCAATTAAAAACGTCCTAATCGTCTTGCCTGTTGCTGAAAATTCAAAATTTAAAACTCAAATAAGACTTACGCAAAGCAACCGATATTCTTCCCAAAAAGCTCGGTTTGACCGCTAGATATGTACTCTTCGCACCGATTTATGGGTCAAGAGTGCGTCTCAGACTGTTAAAACTCATAACTCATAACTCATAACTCATAACTATTTAAAGTGCGTTCTTTTTGGTCAGATCCTTTTTTGTGGATTCATCTTTCTGGGGCGGCTACACTGCCGATTTTCCTGGGACTGTGCTTGCTGGGACTCGCAGTGGGTTCTCCCCTGCTCCCTGTGTGGTTAGAAATGTTTTTAGTGGCTGTAGCAGGTATTGTTCCTGTGCTGTTGATGCAGTGGTTCCGCCCTTTTTACATTTTTAGTATTTTAGTGGTGGCGGTGAAACCGCAGAATTTAACTTCTTTGCAGCAGCGGATTCTGACTCGGTTTAAAACTAAGTTAAATAAAGGAATCGCTCTTTTTGTTGCTGTTTTGCTGGCAGTAATTTTGTGGCAGCTCTACCGCTTCGCTCCCCTCGCGGCTTCGGTGGCTCCCTTCCCTCCTTCCTTGCGGTGGGCTGGATTGTTGTTGGCAGCTTCTACTTTTTTCGCTAGCAATTTGTTTTTGCAGGTGTCTGCTAGTGTCATGGGGGTTTTGCTGACGCCGGAATCAGAATTTGCAGCGACAAAGCCTCATGTTTTAGAAAAAATTCGGCAGGATTTTACGATCGCACCTTGGCAAGTCGATCGACTTTTGCCGGTTTTCGCCGCCGAGACAACTGCCGCTGTGGCTGCACCCGCAGAGCCAATGGGGCAAGAAGCATCCGGCATAGGGAATTCGTCGTCAGGCGGCAGTATTGTCAACCCAAAACCTGCTGACATCAACGGCGTTACATCTCTACCGGAAGAGTCGATCGAAAAAAAGTGAAATAAAAAATTAAGATGGGCACACTTGTAGTTTAAGCTACTTTACTTTGGACAGATGTATGCTTTTAAACAAACAGGTAATTCCCCTTCTATGATTGAGATTATTAATAGTCTTAATATTTAATTTTTAATCGCAGGCTGTGGATATTTTATATTGGTTATTTGGAGAGAAGAATCTATAATAGAGAGTGTCAAGATAAGCTTTCAATCCTTACAGGGGATTAAAACAGAGGTATAACAATATGGCGAATTATCTACCGCTCCCACAACAGCCTCAAGCCGGAGAGCCGATCGAGCTGTGCGAAGATTCTGAAATCTGGGGCAGTCTCAAAGAAGCGATCGGCGCAAGTTCGGGATTTCAACGCTGGCAGCTAGAACTCAATTTTGAGCGTCAGCAGCAAAATGCCACCATCGATCAGCAGGTTCGTTCCTATCTGCGGGAAACTTTAGAAACTTTGGCTTACTGAATTGCTTAAAACCAAATATTGTCACGGTTTGTGAATTTTACAGGCAAATTTTGCTGGCATCCCCTCCAATATGCTAAGTGAGTACCCAAAGTGAGCAAAGAGCCCAACTTCGGACATCAAATTGCAGGGGAGAGTATTTCTGCTTACTAAGTCTGGATTAATTCCCGCATTTTACTTGCAGCACACTATCAGAAAAATCAAGAAAAAATTAGCCTAAAACCCCCCATACAAAGCGACTGCAGCCGCTATCTATTGACGTGACCGTTGCCAAAACTCTTTATAATAAGGCTGAAGCAAAATAAAATTAATAGTGCGGTCGTGGCGGTACATCAAACCGTCCCAATCACCGTGTTTACACATCTTTTGCACCGTAAGTCCTATTAAATACTGTACAACCAGAGTTGAGGAAAATGCGCTTAGTCATAGTTCAGTATGCCGGCGATTACGCAGAAGCCTTTCAGCGTTTAGCCAAAGGTGGAAACGAAACATACTACGCTCAAAAATATTCTGTTGATGCCGTTACCGAGATGGCAAAACAAGCGGAGTCCGTAACTGTTATTTGCTGCATGACACCAGAATTTAACGATCGGGTTCTAGAAAACGGCGTGCGGGCGATCGCTTGCGGATTTAATCACAAAATTAATTACCCAAAATTGATCCAGTTAATTGCCGAGCAAAAGCCGACCCATTTAGTGATGCGGACGACTCTTACAGATGTTTTCAAGTGGGCAATTAAAAACAAAATTAGAACCATCGCTGTATTTGCAGAATCTATTGCGACCAAAAGTTGGCGAAATAAAATACGCAACTATTTCCTAGCCAAGTTGTTGAATAACAAGCAAATAGAATGGGTAGGGACTTACTGCCTTACTTCATCTTTATTGTTCAAACAAATTGGAGTGAAACCAGATAAAATAATCCCTTGGGACTTCCTGATAGAGACCAATCCCGGCTCTTTGTCGCCGAAAGAACTCCCACCGACCCTCAACACTTTGAAACTCTTTTACGCGGGCTTGTTAATACAAAGCAAGGGAGTTGGTGATATCTTAGAAGCCGTAGCAAAGCTAAAAGAGCGGAATATATCAGTTAACTTAAAATTGGCAGGTACAGGCGAAGAAGAGTTTTTTGCCCAGCGAGTCGAACAGTTGCAAATTAAAGATTCTGTAGAATTTCTGGGAGTAATACCAGCTCAGACTATAGAACCCTTAATGAGAGAATGCGATCTCGTTTTGGTTACTAGCAGGCACGAATATCCCGAAGGTTTTCCACTGACTATTCAGCACGCTTTACGCACTCAAACACCGATAGTAGCTTCGGATCACCCGATGTTTAAAATCTATTTGAAGAACGGCGTTAATTCCATGATTTTTGAGGCGGGGAACTCTCTGGCTTTAGCCGAATGTATCGAAAAAGTAATTTCGGATTCAGCGCTTTACCACAATCTTTCTGTCGCTTCTCACTCAACCTGGTATGAGTTGCGCCTACCTGTCAAATGGGCAGAATTGATCGATCGCTGGCTGGATGATTCCCCTGAAAGCAAACAGTGGTTATTTGACAAACGGCTGGCTTCTGGAGGCTACAACTCAAGGCAAAGTTAATAATTAGGTCGCTCTAATTAAACTTGAGTAGGACTTATATGCAGTCCTGTCATATAACCACCATCAGGCAAGTAGTGAGGACGAAGAGTCGTTTCTTAAAGATTTTAGGCAATAAAGACTCTTCGTCAGTCCTCTCCTTTTTAGTATTTATTTTGCCTGCATTTTTTCCCGAATCTGCTTTCCGCGCTGAGCAGCAACTTGTGGCCAAGTCAACTCCAAAGCTCGCTGGCGGGCGGCGGCTCCCATCTTAGCCCGCAAATCAGGAGAATTAGATAGTTTTCGCAGTCCCTCCACCCAGGCGTCTGTATCGTAGGGATCGAGAATTATGCCGTCAATGCCATCACGCACAACACCGCCTCCTCCCATCGGTGAAGTCAGAATCGGCAAACCATGACCCATTGCTTCATAGATAACGAGTGCGCTACCTTCCTCCAGACTGGGAAAGGCAAAAAAGTCAGCTTGGCGATAGGCAGAACTGTAGTCCAAGGCATAATCAAAGTGAACTACATCAGGACGTTCCAGCAAATGGCTGCAAGTTTGAGAGATCGCCGGTTCGAGTCTGCCAAAAATTGTCAGTTTTCCCTTAATCCCTGCTCGCTCCCAAGCCTGCAAGAGCAGGTGAGTCCCTTTGCGGACGCAGGCAAAACCGAGAAACAGGATGTTAATTTCCTCTGACGGCGGTTTGTGGGAGTTATAATTGGGGAAATTCTCGGGCGACCAACCTTCAGTGGTTAACAGCAGTTTTTCTTCAGGAACTCCGGCTTCTTGAAACGATTTTACTACTGCCGGACTGGGACAAAACAGAAAGTCAACTAGCTTGAGTTTTTGCTCTTCGTTCTTAATTGTTTCTGGGGTAATTGCGTGTTGAGGTTGCAATTCCAAGCGAGAGTAAGCATCGTCAAGGATACTCTTAGCTTGCCTTTGACAAGTATTAACTCGCTCCCAGAAAATTGGCTTGCTCTGCTTGTTGACGCTCTTTACAGTATCTAAGGAGAGACCGGGCCACAAGTAGGCAGCATCAAAATCTTTGAGATCTTTGAGAAAACGCTTCTCTGTCTTAA
>NZ_SRRZ01000148.1 GCF_013179805.1 Microcoleus asticus IPMA8
AATATGATTCAGGATGTCGCTCATGTTTCTGTCTCAAAAAAGCTTTACGATCTTCTTGTACCACAAAATGTTACTATTTTGGAGATGTCTTGTGTATTAATAATAAAAAATTTTAAGAGTTGTTATACACCCAAAATTTGGGAAGCTGCTGCCGAGAGGACGGCAACCTGTCTCGAACACAGGAGTGCAGTTAACAACTGTAGGGGTTCGACTCCTCCAGCTTCCGTTATTCAACTTGGAAGATGCCGCCGAGAGGACGGCAAGCAATCTTGAAAATTGTGGTGCGGCAGCGATGTCGTAAGGGTTCGATTCCTTCATCTTCCTTTTGACCACCGGGAGCCAGAAAGTACGGCGCTGTGCTGATAACGCAGAGATAGGAGGGGCAGTACCTCTCCGGTGGATTGCTTAGGATTTTATATATAAATAATGGAGAATGATGGTTAATTCTTTTTCACAAGATTTGCTATCATAGACTGAGCAAAATTATGGGGAGGTCGCATAAGTGGAATGGCACCGTAAAAACTTTGGAAAAGCGGCTCCCAAAAGGACGATCGGGTTTGTTGAGTAGGGTAAAAAGTTGCTTAGCGACGTTCCCTGAAAACGCAAACTGGTAGCGGGTTGCGGAGGCACTGAAAGGAATTAACAGTCCGAGATGGGGGCAGTTCCCGTCTGCTTGCGGGCAGTAAGGAAGCGCGTTTCCTGAAAGTTGCTGTCGATCGATGCGGGTTCGAGTCCCGTCCTCTCCATTTGTAGTCTTTTCAGTTTATCAAAAGAAAGGTTAAATATGAGAAAACTAAAATATTACGTTGCTTGCACCGTTGACGGTTTTATTGCTCGCGAAGATGGCTCATTTGATTGTTTTCCTATGGAAGGAGAGCATTTCGCTGATTTGTTCGATTCCTTTCCTGAAACTTTTCCGGCTCACTTTCAGGAAGCACGAGGCATTCGTACAGAGAACAAGCAGTTTGATGCGGTTTTGATGGGACGGCAAACCTATGAGGTAGGGCTAAATGTTGGTGTAACTAATCCTTATCCCAGCTTGAAGCAGTATGTTTTTTCGCGCACTATGGAAGCCAGTCCGGATGAGAATATTGAACTTGTTTCGGACAATCCTGTTGCATTGGTTAAGGAATTGAAAAAAGAAACGGGTAAAGACATCTGGCTCTGCGGTGGTGGCGCTTTAGCGGCAACTCTTTTTTCTGAGATTGACGAGATGATTGTCAAGTTGAATCCGCTAGTTATCGGATCGGGAATTCCGCTTTTTTCCCGTGCACTCGATCCGACAAATTTGGAACTTGCTGATCGCAAAATCTATAGCAACGGTTTCATGTTGCTTCATTATCGAGTGAAGCATTAGCAATCAGGACTTTATTCGTTGGAATTGCTGCGGGCAAGAAACGAGTGAAGTCCTTACTACAAAATGATTTTATAGCACTTGCACAAAAGCTGAGATTTTATGGGTGGTTAGCAAAGCGGTTATGCACCCGGCTTTTAACCGGTACCAGATAGGTTCAACTCCTATACCACCCACTCAATCGATTTTAGATTTTAGATTTTAGATTTTAGATTGAGGGATATCTGTGAGATTTTAGATTGTAGATTGAAGGGCATATTGTTGCATGGCTTCTGCTGCGTTTATCTGCGTTCATCTGCGTTCATCTGCAATTATCTGCGGTTAAAAATCAA
Source organism: Microcoleus asticus IPMA8 (assembly GCF_013179805.1). Taxonomy (GTDB): domain Bacteria; phylum Cyanobacteriota; class Cyanobacteriia; order Cyanobacteriales; family Microcoleaceae; genus Microcoleus; species Microcoleus asticus. Next base: position 1,687 of record NZ_SRRZ01000148.1, read on the forward strand.
AAGCCTGGAAAGTGCGGCTGTGTGGACGGCAACTGGTTTGGAATACCAGCGTGCAGCGAAAGCTGTAGAGGTTCGACTCCTCCCCTTTCCTTTTTAATCATTAGTCATCAGTCATTAGTCATCAATAACAGGCTAAGGACTAAAAACTCATGATTAGAAACCAAAAACAACTCTTAGAGGAGAATCAAATGTAATGTCACGCACCAAATTTGAACGGAACAAACCCCACGTCAATGTCGGTACGATCGGTCACGTTGACCACGGCAAAACAACCCTAACAGCGGCGATTACAATGACGCTGGCTGCACAGGGTCGTGCCAAGGCTAAAAAGTACGATGAAATCGATGCTGCACCGGAAGAAAAACAGCGGGGAATCACGATTAATACGGCTCACGTTGAGTATGAAACTGGCGATCGCCATTACGCTCACGTTGATTGTCCGGGTCACGCTGATTACGTGAAAAACATGATCGTGGGTGCCGCTCAAATGGATGGTGCAATCCTTGTCGTGTCGGCTGCAGATGGTTCGATGCCTCAAACTCGCGAACATATCTTGTTAGCGCGGCAAGTGGGAGTGCCGAAGTTGGTTGTCTTTTTGAATAAGAAAGATATGGTGGACGATGCGGAAATTTTGGAGTTGGTCGAGTTAGAAATTCGCGAACTTCTCAGTTCTTACGGTTTCCCGGGCGATGATATTCCAATTGTCGCAGGTTCGGCACTGAAAGCGCTGGAAAAGATGACTGCTAATCCGAAAATACACCGCGGCGAGGATGAGTGGGTTGATGGCATTTACAATTTGATGGATGCGGTAGATGACTGGATTTCTACGCCCGATCGCGATATTGACAAACCTTTTCTGATGGCTGTTGAAGATGTGTTCTCGATCAAAGGTCGGGGAACTGTCGCCACTGGCAAAATCGAGCGGGGTAAAATCAAAGTCGGCGATACTTTGGAATTGGTGGGAATCCACAACACTCGCACGATAACTGTTATCGGTGTTGAAATGTTCCAGCAAATTCTGGATGAAGGAATGGCTGGAGATAATGTCGGTTTGTTGCTTCGCGGCATCCAAAAAGACGAAATTGAGCGGGGAATGGTGCTTGCTAAACCCGGTTCAATTCAACCTCACACTGAATTCGATTCTGAGGTTTACGTGCTGTCGGAAAAAGAAGGCGGCCGCCGCACTCCTTTCTTTGCGGGATATCGCCCTCAATTCTTCGTGCGGACAACGGATGTTACAGGTACGATCGCATCTTTTACTGCTGATGACGGCAGCGCGATCAACATGGTAATTCCGGGCGATCGGGTGAATATGACTGTGAAGTTGTTGCAGCCGATCGCGATCGAACAAAATATGCGTTTTGCCATCCGCGAAGGCAATCGCACTGTGGGCGCCGGTGTCGTCTCCAAGATTCTCAAGTAGGCAAAAGGGTGATCGGCTAAAATCAGTAAGGTGGGCTTTTGCCCCCCTTACTAATTTTTACGATTATGTTTGAGTTAGCATGAGAGTAATTTAAATTATGAAATTCCCGTTATGAAGATTATTGAGTTAGAAAGCGGGCAGACACTAGATGAGGCGATCGCCCTAGCAAAAGGCGAAGCAGTTGTTTTGCGCCAGCCTGACGGCAAAATGTTTGCCCTCGCGCCAATTGATGATTTTGAAATCGAAGTGGAACTGCTCAAAAAAAATACTTAGTTTATGGCTTTTTTGAAAAACTTATTTCAAAAGAAAGCAACAATTTCACTTAGTTCATTGCGAAAATAGTTAGGATTGTGAAGACAGTCAAACATTGCGACCGTGTTTAATAAGCAATTGAATTTAATCAAATAATACAATGAGTGAGGAATTATGTCAAGCAGTTCGCTATCAGGATTTTGAGAGAGTGATTGCTCTCCTAGAGCGAGGTGACTATATAAATTTCCGAGATGAAAGTTGCTTAGATAGCAGCCCTCTACACCAAGCAATTATAATAAAATCATTCAGGATGGCTGAAATATTAATTGCTAGGGGTGCAGACGTTAACGCACCAGACAGAAGTAACTATACACCTCTACACTTATCTATCCACTATAAAAATATAGAATTAGCAAAATTGCTGATAGACTCTGGTGCTGATGTAAATTTCCGGTGCAATTGTGGATCTATAAACACTCCTTTACACGCCGCAGCTTGGCACAATCAATTCGAGATAGTTGAAGCACTTATTGCTGCTGAAGCAAATATCAATACAGTCAACTCTCTTAACGAAACACCCATTCAGGTTGCCGCTTCTAGGGGACATCGAGAAATTGTCGAACTACTTTTTTCTAAAGGTGCGGTTATTAACACGCACGTTTCTGCTGCGCTCGGTAATATCCAGGATGTTAAGCTTTATCTCGAACAAGGGGGAGATCCAAATGCTCGTATAGTAAGAGAATCTAACGGTCATACTTTGTTGTTCTTCGCAGCAGCAAATAACCAGCTTGAGGTAGCTAAACTACTGATTGAATCCGGTGCCAATGTGAATTATGAATGCGCTCAGGGTTATTATGCCTTAAGCATTGCTTCCAATTGGGGTTTTGTGGAAATGGTGCGGCTATTAATCTATAATGGAGCTAATATTGATGTCGTTACAGATTGGGGTGATGGAGTCTTAGATTTAGCAGTAGATAACGGACACCAAGATGTTGTACAGCTATTCCTACAACGCGGACTTTCCGTAGAAGGAAGTCCTCATAGCTGGAATGGAAATCTTATCGATCGAGCCGCTGCTGGAGGACGAAAAAATCTTATTGAGTTTTTACTTTCTCAAGGAGGAACAATTAGCAAAAAAGCAATTCACTATGCTGCTGAACAGGGACATAAAGCCGTTGTAGAACTTTTAATCACTTGTGGAGTTGATGTCAATGCTAAAGACTATAGCGAAAATACAGCTTTACACAAAGCAGCTCTAGAGGGACATTTGGAAATTGCGCAACTCCTCTTAATTTCAGGAGCATATGTCAATGCTAGAGATAATAACGGAGATACACCCTTACACAAAGCTGTTTTACTCGGTCATTTAAAGATTGTACGATCGCTGTTAGCTTCGGGAGCAATGGTGAATCCACAAAATCAAAGGGGCTGTACCCCTATTCAATTGGCTGATTGCAGAAATTATCGAGATATATTTGATGTTTTGCTCGCTCACTCGCTCAAAATAGGATTAAATCTGCGATCGGCTGATAAGAAGCGATGTAAATCATTGTAAGATTTTACTGCAACAGACTCCTTATTTTATAAGGTATTATAGAAGCGATCGCCCACAAATTACGATTATGAATTCGACACCAAGCACTCAAACAAGCATTATCCGAACAGGACGCGGACTGACGATCCGAGGTACGCGCATCACCCTATACGACGTGATGGATTATGTCACCGCCAGTTATCCGCCAAAATTGATTCGCGAAAAGCTTTGTCTCACAGACGAACAAGTCAATGTCGCCTTTTCTTAGATTGAAGCAAATCGCGCTCAAGTAGAGGCCGAGTATCAAGAAGTTTTGCAAATACGGGAGGAAAATCGACAGTATTGGGAAGAGCGAAATCGCGAACATTTTGCTCGCATCGCTCAACTGCCACCGAAACCAGGTACAGAAGCTCTCTGGGCAAAACTCCAAGCACAGAAAGCAAGGCACGCATCAAACGCATGAGTTTTTTGATAGAGCACAATCTTGAGGGACACGCCGTTATACTCTGAGGAAATATTGCCAATCAGGGCTGGCTTGCTCTCTTACCTATCCGCTTTGTTACCTTTGAAGAAGTTGGGCTATCAGTTGATAGTGACGATCGCATTGTCTGGCGATTTGCCAAAGAAAGCCAGATGATTTTGCTGACCGCAAATCGAACTATGAAAGGAGAAGACTCCCTAGAACAGGTGCTTCGTGAAGAAAACACGCCCGATTCATTTCCCGTGCTGACAATCGGAAATGTTGATAGAATCGACGATCGCGATTATCGAAATCGATGTGCCGATAGAATAGTTGAGATTGCGCTCGATATCGAGCAATACATGGGGGTTGGTCGGCTATTTATCCCGTGAACCATCAAGCCTAGTTTACGTTCCATATATTGTAGGGGCGGGTTCACCAGTATTCTGAAATTCAAAGCCAACAAATTCATAAACCCGCCCCGCCATATCTTTGTGTCACTAATTTATGCGGACAACGGATGTTACAGGTACGATCGCATCTTTTACTGCTGATGACGGCAGCGCGATCAACATGGTAATTCCGGGCGATCGGGTGAATATGACTGTGAAGTTGTTGCAGCCGATCGCGATCGAAAAAAATATGCGTTTTGCCATCCGCGAAGGCAATCGCACTGTCGGCGCCGGTGTCGTCTCCCGAATTCTGAAGTAGACGCTTTCGGAACCAATTAGAATCAGTAGGGTGGGCGAAAGTCCACCTTACTAATTAATTCACAGCAAATTTTTCTGTGTGGATGCAGTAGATCGCCAAGATGGAGTCAAGCGAATTGTCTAGATTGGAGATGGCCAAGTATTAGATTTGGTTGGATGGTCTGCCGAACGTTTTGCACAACTCTGGGGAGGTGCTTGAGGTCGATCGCGCTTAAATCAAATGTGGAATCAGGCCGATCAAACTTACATTAAATATTGGAGTAAGGGCGATCGCCACAAATTTATACAAAAATAGTTGAATTTTCAGAACAGTTGTGTTATATTAGCCTAGATGCGGGAGTATAGCTCAGTTGGTTAGAGCAGGTGACTCTTAATCTCAAGGTCGAAGGTTCAAGTCCTTCTACTCCCATCCCAAATCTGGAACCCAAATTTATCGAAACTCACGAGTGCAATCAACTGCTGTAGAGGTTGGATGCGTCTGGGTGTTTGCGTTGTGGAATTTTTAATGTCGATCGACAGATCGGATCTGTCGATCGATAAAAGTGCGATCGCCCAAGCTATTTTTAAACTGAATAACAACAGGAAATGGTGATTAGCTATGATGGCAAATCTCTCGGGGCGCTGCTATGCGGGCGATCGCGATTTAGAGGCGATCGCACATTTAATCAATACTTGCGAAAAAGTCGATCGGCTCGATGAAGGTACTTCCATCTCGGAATTGCAACAAGAATTTAACGCGCCATTTCTAGACAAAGCCCGCGATATCCGCCTTTGGGAAGATGCTGAGGGAAAATTAATCGGTGTCGCTCGGTTGTGGATTTCTGAACCAGGGGAAGTAATTGACGGTTTCCTGTTGTTTCGCGTTCACCCCGACGCGCGCGGAGGTGATGTGGAAGCAGCGGCGATCGCCTGGGGTGAAGTGCGGATGCGCGAAGTGTCTGTGATGCGGGGTTCACCCGTGAAGCTCAGATCCTCGGCTCGCGCTGAGGATGGCGATCGCATTTCATTGCTGACAAGTAATGGTTTCAAGGCCGATCGCTATTTTTACCGAATGGCGCGATCGCTCTCTGAACCGATCCCAGAACCGCACTTCCCCGAAGGTTTCGCCCTGCGTCAGTTCCCCGGCGAACAGGATGCGGAAGCTTGGGTAGAAATGTTCAACCAGTCATTTATCGATCACTGGAATCATCACAATTTAACAGTGGATCAATTTAAGCACGAGTTAGCTAAACCCGATTACAGAAATGATTTAGACTTGATTGCTGTTGCTGATGACGGCACATTTGTCAGTTTTTGTTACTGCGAGATTAGTGTGCAAAAGTGCGATCGTACCGGGCGCAATGAAGGCTGGATTGGTTGTCTCGGCACTAGGCGCGGCTTCCGCAAAATGGGATTGGGACGAGCGATGTTGCTCGCTGGTTTGCATCGACTAAAAGCTGCCGGTGTGGCTACTGCTATTCTCGGCGTCGATGCTGAAAATTCCTCAGGTGCATTGCGTCTTTACGAGTCTGCTGGTTTCCACAATATTCGCAAAAGCATTTCCTATGTTAAGGATGTTTGATCGATGTTACAGTTCGCGATCGCGCTTTGACCCAAGAAACCCGGTTTTTTACCGGATCTGCGGGTAGCAACGAAACATTTTCCTGAAAAAACCTGGTTTCTCGCCACTCGTGTAAGTTTTATCTAAAAAACTTTTGCTACCCCCTTGACACTTGTGTAGTATATTTGTAGTATGTAAATATGGAAAGCGCAGGACAAGCAAAAACCTGTATTTTTCGTGCAAATTCTGAACCTTGACAACTAAATATTGCTCAAAATTTCAAGGAACATCAATTTGAAAGTCTTGCAATACAGACTCGATTGTCATGTTGTTACTTTATACGAAACTGTTCGGTTACAAACTGACTCGCCCCGAGTCAGATGTCGTACGAAATCAGTCTAATTTCAACGAATTTCATGCGGATTCAGAACAGACAAGTTCTGCCAGATTTCAATCAACCAAAAAGGCTGAGGAAATCCGCAAAATCAAACAAGCTTATCATTTAGAACGGCGCTTATTTTAGTAAAGATTATCATATTTCGTGAATCTTTACCGATACTGGCAATTTGCTAAGTCTCACAAAAAGCCAAAGTCGAGAGCAGATAAGCTACCAATCCCAAATTCAAAATTGCTCTAGGAGGTATCGGTAATGGTTCACATTCGTTTTGAAGGACGTTCATATGACTTGGCAGAAAACCAAGTGGGTATCGCGGCAGGAATGAGCGATCGAGCTATTAAAGAACGTCTGGCCAACCATTTTGATGTCAAGGGCGATCGCTTCGAGTCTTACGTTCTCGATCGGCGTCCCAGCGGCGATTTAATTGTCCGCCCAGAAGCCGTTTACGGCTAGAAATTCACTTTGATTCCGCGCCCCAATTCGAGAAGCCTACACACATTAGGGTTCTAGCTCTGAAAAGATTGCGGGTTCGAGTCCCGCTGAAGGCTTCGGCCTTTATGGTGGAATGGTAGACACACTAGAAACTGTCCAAAGCTTTTTATACTTGCGCGGAACAAAAATTTCATCAGCTATTAGGGGGCGCACCCCAACTAAAGAAGCTTACAAACTGGCAACGTTCGACTAAACATCGAATAGTAGGTTCGATTCCTACCTCGCCGCGAGGCGCAAAAAAAACAAAGCTTCTCTGACTTGTGCGCTGCCTCTTATACCTGAATTTTTTAGAGTTGAAAAACAGCTACACCGCACCCCAACAGTTAAAGCTTACACACTTTTTGGTCTTCTAAACCAAAGGTAATAGGTTCGACTCCTATCATCCCCGCCTCGGGGATGTAGCTCAACGGATAGAGCACATAATGTCAATAGCTTTAGCGACTTGTGCGGGGTATCTGTCAGGTAGTGAAAAAACACTTCGCGTCCTAACTGAGGAAGCTTACATACTAGCTCATGGTAGAGCAATTCCCTCTTAAGGAAAAGGTCGCGGGTTCAACTCCTGCGTATGAACAACGGCTTTCTTGACTTGCGCGAAGTGATTTTCACTATTATAAATAGTCACCATGATTTAGCAATTAGTCTCGATGTTTAAAAATCCTGTTCCGCGCCCTCACAAATGAAGCGAATACACACAAAATCCATCCGATTGGTCGCAGGTTCAAATCCTGCCAGTCCCTTTTAAGGGACTGTAGCTCAGGGGTAGAGCGTTCGGCCTGTCAAAACGCTTTGCTAACTTGCGCGGAACATCTCATATCAAATCCGGTTTCAATATCTCCTTTCTTAGTCTCTTAAAGAGAAATTTTGTTTGACTATTGATCGGTTTCAACCAAGTACGCAATGAATTTTTAACGCTGATTTAGTATCTTAGGCAAAGTTGACTTATGAGCGAACATCGCTTAGCTGAAAATGTCATTGAGCGGCCTCGTGGAGGGTTGAGAATCAGCTCAAGAAAGGTAAAAGGGCAAAAAACATCTCTGGTAAAACTAACTGAAGAAGCTACTACAGATGGACTGCTTAGCCCCTACTTAATTAAGCCTAGAAACAAGACAAAATGGTTTTCCGATTGTCTGGGCCCGCTGTACCAATGGCTGCAATCTCATGTAGGTCAGTATTGGGATGATGTTTACAGCAAACTGTGTCAAATTCTCGATATCACTACTTTATCCGGCCAACATATTCTCTCTCACGTATGGGGCTATGTGGAACGGAATGCTGTGTTAATTGATGGGGTTCCTTATCGAAAAAAACGTGGATTTTATGGTACAGATATTCCTCTTGGTTATTGGTACAAGCAACTTTATATCCATCCTGAGACTGGAATTCTTTGTTTAGCTAAGAGAATTCCGAAAGTACCTAAAAAAAAGCCAGATGATTTTGTATTCGTAGATGCTTATCATCATTATCGCAAAATAGATGATTTGTGGTATGCGTTCGAGCTAGCAGATATTGAACCCTTGGCAATAAACACAAATAAATCTTCTGTGAACCGGGAGAAGTACGTTGCGAGCAAACGTCAGTGCAACAAAAAACAAATTAAGTTAATTATGGAACAAATAGCTAAAACTAAGGACTGAAGTCCTGACTGCAAACGAAAGATGTGAAAGTGGTGAGAAAGGAGAATTAAATTATGAAAACTACAACTATAATTTACCGATCGCCCAAGGAGATAGACAGTCTGATTCATGCTTTCCAAGAATGCAGCTTGCCGCGAAGTCAATGGACGCACGAAGCGCATTTAACCGTTGCCCTGTGGTATCTGTTTTATGACTCCGAGCAAGAAGCAATCAATGCGATTCGCAATGGCATTAAACTTTACAACTCGGTTCAAGGAATTGAAACCACAAAAAACAGCGGGTATCACGAAACGCTAACGCTGTTTTGGGTGCGAATTGTTCGCCGGTATCTCGCCGATGAAAGTCACAATCGCTCGATCGTACATCTGGCTAACGGTTTGATTGCAAAATATGCCGATTCCCTACGGGATAGCTCCGCTTCACGCACTTTACCATTTCGCTATTACACCCGCGATCGCCTGATGTCCTGGGAAGCCAGAAATAGCTGGGTTGAACCCGATTTGAAGCCCCTCGAATCCGAAACAGCCAGGGATTTCAATCCATCGCGGAATGAGGCGATAAGCACAAAATATTAGTTAACAATCAAAATGGGAGATTGTACAATGAATATGAATGCAGCCGAGCGCGATTTACGTTTGGAAATGCTCAACAGTCTGCTCACCACTCCTCACCGTGTATTAGAAAAAGTAGCAGAAATTCACAAGTTAATTATCGAATTAGACCCAATTTTTTACGGTCATTTAGCAGTGTGGTATCAGCGTCACGGCGACGTGCGCGATCACAAGGAAGTTTTTGCCGGAAACTTGCTAACTTCGGCGCTGACGGAACACCGAGATGCCGGTTTTATGATGCTGCAAGAGTTCCCTCCCTACGAGGTTTCGCGGATTGTGGACTTTATGAAGCAGCACCAGAATAAGGTGCCCCGCAGCGCGCGCACTGCTGTCACTCGCTATCTGAAATCGCGGGAAAAGAATCCGCAGTTTTTCGATCGCGCCGCCATCCGCAACCGCAAGGCGATGAAGCATTTGTACGCAACGCTGCACGTCAAGCCGAGCGATCGCGCTAACGCTATTCTCTTCAAAGACAATCCGCCGGAAGACTCTCTGGCATTCGTTTTGAAGCAGTTAGCCAAGGCGGCGACACCTGCGGAACAGGCGAATTTGATTGTGGAGTACAAGATTCCGTATACGATCGCAGTTGGTGCGATCAGACAGCTAACGCCAACGGTTTTAGCCGCGCTCATTAACTCGATGTCGCCGCAGGAAGTTATCAACAATTTGAAATCGATTCAGTCGCGCGGCGCGATGGATCACGCGGAAGTCAAGCAGTTGATTGACTCGAAGCTGGATGAAGCGGCAAAGTGCGATCGGGTTTCTGCTTACAAAGCGAGTGTTGCGGGTGCGGGCGCGAACTTCGACGCAGCAACGGCGGCGAAGCTGGAAGCGGTGACAAACGAACAGGTGAAGAAGCGCGGCAAGATTGCAAAAGCAACCGGTTTGTTGATTGACAAGTCTGGTTCGATGGAAAGTGCGATCGAAGTCGGGAAGCGTCTCGCTGCCTTGATTTCCGGCATTTCCGAGGCTGCACTGTTTGTCTACGCCTTTGACACGATGCCGTATCCAGTGCAAGCAAACGGCAGCGAATTGACAGACTGGGAACGCGCTTTCAAGCACATTCACGCTGGCGGCGGCACAAGTTGCGGTTGCGCGGTGGAAGCAATGCGAATTAAAAAGCAGGTTGTCGAGCAATTCATCATGGTGACAGATGAAGGCGAAAACTCTTCACCTTATTTTGCAGATGCTTATCAGAATTACTGCCGCAGTTTGGGGGTAATTCCTGATGTTGTGATTGTGCGAGTTGGTGCTTGGTGCGAATATGTCCAGAAGCAATTGAAGGACAAACAAGTATCGGTGGAAACCTTTACTTTTGCGGGTGATTATTACTCTTTGCCGAATTTAGTGCCGATGTTGAGCCGTCCTTCGCGGCTGGAATTGTTGATGGAAATTCTGGACACGTCCCTGCCTGTGAGGGATGATAAGTAAATTGTAGGGTGCGCACTGCGCACCTTACTTATTATATGCTAAAATTGGCACGGAGCTGAAGGACAAGACACTATGAAACTAGCTGAAGCTTTAATTTTAAGAGCTGACTGTCAAAAAAGAATGGAACAACTGCGAGCCAGATTGACAAGAAGTGCTAAAGTACAGGAAGGAGAAGAACCTCCAGAAAATCCCCAAGCACTGATGAGCGAAATAGATGCTGGGGTGCAAGAGCTGGAAGACTTAATTAAAAAAATTAACAAAACTAATTCGCTGACAACTCTGGAAGATGGAGTGACTTTATCGGATGCTTTAGCCAAGAGAGATGTTCTCGCCCTCAAGCGCGGCATCTACAATTATGTAGTTGACGCAAGCGCTTTGAGGCAAGACCGCTATACTCGATCGGAAGTCAAATTTTTCAGTACGATCGACGTTGGTGAACTGCAAACGCAAATGGATCGAATGTCTAGACAGTATCGGGAGTTAGATACTAAAATACAGCAAGCAAACTGGAATACTGAACTTATTGATTGAGCAAGTTGGTAGCCAATGCAATAGAAGCGAGCACAATCCCCCAACAGGATTAAGTTGGATCGGCTTTTTGCTGATGGCATGAGGGGCCATATGCTAAAACCTCACAAATTAAGCCCAATATTGTCACAAGCGTACAGGGCATTGTTAAAGTTACTACCGCGTGCTGGTCTATTGATATTGGTGAGGGTGGGTTAGGGGTTTCTTGCTCAATTGCAAAAAATATTGGGAATTCCAGTATGATGTCAACTCAAATTACCTCCGCTGAAGCTGAAGCAAATTTAGAAAATCTCTGCGATCGCGCTGTTGAAACTGGGGACGTAATAGTTATTACTAGACCAAACGGCAAAAATGCGGTTTTGATTTCTGAGGCAGAATTAAAAAGTTTGCTATAAACGCTTTATTTGCTGAGTTCGCCTGCAAATGCAACTCGTTTGTTAACGGCACTGAAGCGAGCTAAATCAAGAGTCGTTCAACCTCAGAAACTCCATGAAGTTTGCAAAAAATTTGGGATTAATCAAGAGGATGATAGTGAAAATGAGGTAGCGATCGCCAGTTAAACCATTGATGACAGAATCACAATCTTCTACTATACTCTAAACTCGGGAGGAGCAGTTGGTGACTTCAATATTAATCAAAGATTTAGCAACCGAATTAGAAATTTTCACCGAAGATCCCGTGGAAAGATTTATTACCAGCGGGGTAAGTTGGCAACAGTATGAACAACTACTGACTAAACTCGGAGATAGTCCTTGGTATCGGGTTACTTATTTAGATGAAGTGCTGGAAATTATGTCCCCAAGTCGCCGTCACGATCGAGATAAAACCAATATTGGGATGCTGCTAGAAGCGTATTTTCAAGAAACACGGACTCGGTTTTGGGGATTGGGTTCAACTACCTTCCGCATTCAAGCAAAAAAGGGCGGTACAGAACCGGATGAGTGCTATTGTATCGGTACAGAAAAAGAATTTCCTGATTTAGCGATCGAGGTTGTACTCAGCAGTGGCGGCCTGGACAAGTTAGCAGTTTACAAAAAGCTCGGAATCAGAGAGGTTTGGTTCTGGAGAAATCGTCGCTTTGAGGTTTATCATCTTCGGGGAGAGGAATATGAAAAAATGCAGCAAAGCGAGTTGTTGCCGAATTTAGATTTATCACTGATTGCAGAGTATGTACAACGCCCCGACCCCCTTGAGGCGGTGTTGGAGTTTCGAGAAAGAGTTAGAGAAAATTTAAGGGGAAGTTGAGATTTAATATCAATCTTTACTACCAAACATCTCCCTCAATATTCTCAAGCGACAACTTTTTACCTTTTTTCAATTATTCTCTACTTTGAGCGATAATTTCTTGTAATTCTGGATTAGCAATGGATGACACTAACTGGGAATCCGCAGCAGCCAAAGCCGCGCGCAACTTTTCGGAAGTCAGTGCAGGATATTTCTCTAACACCTGCTGTTCCGTCCATCCCGCAGCAAAGAGGCCAAGCAAGAATTCTACAGACAATCGAGTTTCTGGCGCTGCTGGTTGACTTGTTGAAGCTTTCGGGTGTGGATGAATGAGCTTTCGCCAGTCCATTGTTTTACTTAAACGATTGGGGAAGATTCCGCCGATTATACTGCATTTGGGTACAGTAAAAACACTGACCTCGTTGACTGACTTTGTAACAGTGCCACCGCAGGTCATACCATTTTAGATTTTAGATTTTGGATTTTAGATTGGGAAGCACTGAGGAATTAAGGGTTTGAAGCTTGGCTAGAGTCGCATTTTTTTTGAACTGGTGTCATTTCGCGGTTTTGCGATTAAATTGTTATTACGATCGCAGTACAGCACTTTCTTATAGAGTAGAGTGATGGGGTAGCGACGGGGCGATCGCCCTTTTTCCTTTTGTCCGTTTCAATACCAAACCGCGTTAGCGAAGCCCTCGAAGAGGATCGTACTAAATCTCAACCCACTGTGTAACCGACGGTGTAGCCCACAATACAACTACTTTAACTTCTTAAAACTATGGGAAAAAAGTCGAAAGCCAAAAAATCCCAGGTCAAAAAACCCAGTTTGCTCTGCCAGCGACTGCAAGAAGCTCTCGATCGAGGCAGCAAAGTTTGGATTAAAACAAATAATAGCAGTTTCGGCGGCATCCCGATTAATTTGTTCGGGGAGTTTGCGGAACTTTTGGTGATAGTTCCCCCTCACGAACAGGCGGAAAACATCGATGCTTACGGACAAGTTACGTGGCTGATTCGAGTCTCTGATATTATTGCACTCGCTTACCCTACTGAATACTGGTCTAAAGATAGATTAGAAAGTTTGCTGCCACCTGATGCAGTTACTTCCGAAGTAGGAGATTCACTGTAAGGCGCGCAATGCGCACCCAAATTTTAGCGGATTTGTATTTGGTAAGGTGCGCAATGCGCACCCTACACTTCCTATTTTCTAAGCGGTTTTACGAACGAAAATATACACCGCTTGGCTCAATTTTTATCAATTTAATTAGTTGTTGCAAGCTGAAAGTTGGACTTTACAGTTGCCGCCATCTAGTTCGCTGCAACCGGCGAGAGCTTGAGCTTCTGCTGCTGCTTTATCGTCGCCCCATCCCGCACCTGCTCCTCCTTTGCCTACTGCGATCGCTCCACAATTATTACTATTAGATGTCAGGGGTTCGCAGTCGTTAGCACCTTCGCTTTGTTCATTGCAGACGGCTACTGCTGCGTTTAGCGCTTCTTTCTCTGTAGCATGATCCCAACTAATACCAGTGGCGTCAGAAGTCGGAGAATAAGCAGTAGCTCCATAGGTGTCCTGAGCTTTAGCTACCTGGACTGAGCCAAAAAGAGGAAGTGTCAAAGCTGTCACTACAACCAACTTAGAAAAGAGCTTTTGCAGCATATTTACTTGAGATATCTACAAGGTTAAATTTGGAGGTTCGCTCAATATTAGATTAGGATATTCATTGCTGTCAACACTCTTTACAAATATTTATATTTGTTAAATTAAAAGTGTGTTCTGTAAAAAAAAGTAAGATTACGGAGGTCAATTCAGTGGCAGATATCCGCAAAATCCTCAGCCAACTCGCGGCTAAAGAAGGGCAGCTACTCGATACCCAATTCCTGGCTCCCTGCGTGTGCGGGGGAAGCGTGCGGATAAGGGTTAGCTCAATGATTTATACTTTTCAACCGCAGCCGCGAAACTTTGAAGGATGGGCTATTTTTGAACCAATTAATGAGAAAATTGCTGCGGTGATTGAGGAGCCGAGTTTGCCGCAAGTGGCAGAGTATTTGCAACTGCTCGTACCCGTTCGCTTGCAGTTGGCTTGCTTGTTGCAAGGGCAAACTTGGCTGGCTTATCCTGTTAACGAATCTGATGCTAAACAGCGCACTGGTGTTGCGAAACCCGTACCAGTTCATTTAGTAACTGAAGGTTCGCAGTTTGAGCCGATTGTTGCGCGGTGGGACGGTCATTGTTTGTGGCTTGAAGAGATTGACAGGCGCGCCGATCCGCTGCCGTCTGAGGAATTGAAAGCAGCTTTAAAAAAGTTGATTTTGCCTCAAGAAGTTCGCTTTAAAGGGATGACGCCAGAAATGCGAACAGTTTACGAATTAGTATCCCGAAATATTAAAGATTTCGATCCGAAAGTGCGGGAAGAAAAGCACTTGCAGCGGGCGTTGAAAATGGGCGGCGGTGAATTGCGGGATTTTTGCGATCGCGAAAATTATTGGCTGGTTGAATGGACTAGCGGGAGTGGAGAACACCACACTTCTGCGATCGCCAAAAATGATTTGACAGTTATGAGTGCGGGGATTTGTCTCAGCGGATTGGACAAAGACTTCGACTTGCATTCATTGGTTGGAGTAGTCGAAAATCGCTAATTCTTGATTACCATGAGTATATTTTTTCACGAACAACTTTACAGAAGTGCCGCAGTGATGTCGCTGGTAAAAAATTTCCCGGTAACGGTGTGCGGCGCGGGCGCTTTGGGTGCGAATATTACAGAAAGTCTGGCGCGATCGGGCTTTTGTCAGTTAAAAGTCATCGATCGCGATCGCATCGAGGAACGCAACCTTTCCACTCAACCCTATTATCGATCGGACATCGGCGCATTCAAAGCCAAAATTCTCGCCAACAACCTCTACCGTGCTTTGGGAGTCAGCATTGACCCTCACTCAAAAGAATTGACGCCTGCAAATGCCGATCGGCTGCTGACCAACAGCGCCACAGTCATCGATACTTTTGATAACAGTATCGGCCGACAAGCAGTCAAGGATTACTGTGCCAGTGTCTCCCTTCCCTGCGTGCACGTCGGATTAGCTGCCGATTACTCCGAAATAATTTGGAACCAACACTATCGGATTCCTTCAGCGGCGAATGATGACGTTTGCGATTACCCGCTGGCTAGAAACTTGGTAATGCTGACAGTTGCAGTTGCCTGCGAAGTAATTGTTACCTTTGCTGGTACCCAAGAGCAACAAAATTTAACTTGCACGATCGGAGATTTTGCAGTAAAGCCACTTATATTGTAAAATGTCGGTTGACTGTTGCCAGAAACCCGGTCGAGATTGGATACGTCCATCCCAGAAACCCGGTTTCTTACTCTCAAACAATCGTCCAACTTGCAAAAAACGCTTGAAAATTTAACAGGGAAAGTATGGCAGGATCGCAGACTTTTTATTTTGTACTAGCAATTCTCGGTCTATTAGTTTTGACTGGCGCAAATGGAGCCAACTATGCAGCGGGCGACGCAGTTTGCCACACTAATGATTGCCATAGACCAGAGGTGAGACACCATAAAAGGATTTTAAAATGCGGCTCGAAAGGGCACGATGTGAAGAAACTGCAAAAGTTGTTGAACGCGCGGGGCTTGTCCCCACACCCGATCGTAATTGATGGCGTTTTCGGTCCGACAACCGAAAATGCAGTGAAAAGATTTCAGCGGCAAGCTCATATTCCTGTAGACGGAGTTGTGGGAGGCAAAACTTGGGACAGACTGTTTGCTAGTTCGTAACTTGAAGCACCGGACAACAAAGGTTCCTAAGTCAGTCGATTTTAGATTTTAGATTTTAGATTTTAGATTTACTCGATAACAGATGAATCTGGAAGCTTAAACTCTGTAATCTAATTTTTTTTTTTGACCCTCGATAGCCTCGGAAAGCAAGTACCTGTGTTTGGGTGGAGTCATCTTTGGTAATAATTAATCCCTGGATTTGTAGTTGCACATCAAGTAGATTTTGTGCAACTACAGATACCTAAATTGCCATCAAGAATCAATGGCTAACTAGATTGGTAATGAATGAAGTTTTAGATTTTTGGTTCGTATCGGCTCAATAAATAGAGGGAGCAGTTATTCTAGTTGCCAAGACAAGCCCAAGGGATGAAGAGAAGATTTTTCGCGAATAATAGTAGA
>NZ_SRRZ01000149.1 GCF_013179805.1 Microcoleus asticus IPMA8
CTTCTTGCCGTTTTTACGGATATGGGTTGATTTACATTCTGGGCATTGCATAAATTATTCCTCCTATTCATACTCTAACTCAGCAACGCCTGAAAATTGTCGCAGAAACTCGGTTTATCGCCACCTAACGAGAGAAATTAGATCGCAAATCCGCGATAATTTATCAAAATCACCCGCGCCAAATTCCCCACGCTAACCCACAAGTCCGCCGGGGGTTGAAAACCCCCGTCTCATAGCAAAAGTCCTCTCAAAGAGGACTGAAAGACACATTTTTGAACAAGCATTGCAATATCTCCCCAGTCGGTTGAAACCGAATTTCGCTATGAGACAGGGGTTTTAACCTCTGGCGGACTGTTTATTTAACTCTAAATATAGCTACTAGCTTGACGGGTGAACATTGAGCAGTAAATTCCGTTTGATGCTATCAATTCGTCGTGAGTTCCTATTTCTGCTATTTTACCGTTTTCCATGACGGCGATACGATCGGCAATTTTTGCTAATCCCAATCTGTGACTGATGACTATGGTTGTTTTCCCGGCGGCTATTTGGCGGAAGATGCTGTAAATTTCGTGTTCTGTCTTGGGGTCGAGGGCGGCGGTTGGTTCGTCAAAAATTAGCACTTCGGCTGTGTCAAGCCGCATTAAGGCGCGGGCGATCGCAATTCTTTGCCACTGTCCCCCGGATAAGTCTATGCCGTCTTCTAATTGTTTCCCCAACGGTGTTTCTAAACCTTGCTCTAAACTGTTGACTTTAGCTGCAATCCCTGCTTCGGAAATAGCTTCATTAATTGCGGTGTCATCCGACAGTGAAAGTAAGTCGCCGAAACCGACGTTTTCGCGGACTGTGGAGGGGAAACGGGCGTAATCTTGCATAACGACGGCGATTCGCGATCGCACGTATGCTAGAGAGTACGATCGCAAATCTTTGCCGTTCCAGTCGATCGTACCGCTTGTCGGGTCGTACAGGCGGCCGAGGAGTTTGCCAAGAGTCGTTTTACCCGCGCCATTTTCACCAACAAGCACTAGCATTTCACCCGGATTAATGGTTAAATTGATATCTTCAACCGTGCTTTTATTGCTACCGGGATAGCAGAAAGATAGATGCTTAATCTCGATGCCAACTTTATCTTTTGTGGGGCGGGCATCTTGCCTGCCATCTTCTAAAAGCGGCAGGCGAGACACCACATCTCCAAGCGGAGACTGCAATTCTGGCTTGAGTTCCAAAAGTTGAAAAATCGGAC
The DNA here is from genome assembly GCF_013179805.1 of Microcoleus asticus IPMA8. GTDB lineage: Bacteria > Cyanobacteriota > Cyanobacteriia > Cyanobacteriales > Microcoleaceae > Microcoleus > Microcoleus asticus. Next base: position 1,241 of record NZ_SRRZ01000149.1, read on the forward strand.
TAACGCCCAGGGAAATATCGTACAAATTAGTATAATTGCCAATCAATAATTGCAAACTTTGCTCCACCTGGACAATCAAACCCGAATAAAGCGCCACATCCCCTAAAGTATAGCGCCCTCCCAATGCTCCCATTACCACATAAACAAATGGCAACGCTACTCCTATTCTACTAAACACTGACCAGAAAAGTACAACAATTGCTCCTTTTTTTCGGATGCGCTGCATCTCGCTAAAAAACTGCAAAAACTGACCCTGCCAGCGTTTGAGCCAAAGTTCCTGCAAGCCAAACAAACGCAATTCTTTAGCGTATTCTTCCCCCGTCAATACTCTAGCGGATAAGTTCATCTCCCGGGTGATTTTAGCTTGCTTTTTTTGAACTCTCCAGATGATTCTGCTATATTTTCTTTTGATGTAAATTGAGGGAGATGATGAAATCAACATCAGGACTGGCACCCACCAAGCTATGGTAGCAGCAAGGCTAATAGATGGAATAAAGATAAAAATTCCCGTGATGGTCATGCTGAGGGTAAATGCTAGTTGCTGTATTTTGGAGACTCCGGTTTTTGCAAGTTCTACTATATTTAATAGTTCGGGGTTTTCAAAGAGGGCAATATCGTCGAAATTCGCGACTTTTTCCAGGACTTTTCCTTCGACAAAGCCTTGAACGCGATCGCGCAAAGATGTCGCTGCAAAAGAGCTCATTGTTTCCAGGGAGTCGCCGATTAACTTGAGACTTAAGACTCCGCCAATACTCCACAGCAATATTGGGTGGGAAAGCATCAAAGCAAAGGGCTGTGCTGTTTGGGTTTGCGACAGCAACCGAGATACTTCATCAATGATTAATTTATCTAAAAATAGGACAGCAGAGGGGGCACCACCGCGGATAATGTTGAGTAATATTAAATTGCGGAGTTCTATTGGTGCGGCTTTGATTATCAGGCCCAAGCTGCGCCACAGAGCTTGGAATGTGGTAATTTGGATAGGTTGCATAATTCAATCGCAATAATTTTATTTGTTCATCTCCTCCTGCTGTATTATAACAGTAGTCGTCAAGTAATATAGTTCGCTAACAATTAGGCCGCCAGGGATTTAAATCCCTGTCTCATAGCTAAAGTCCTCTAAAGAGGACTATTGGTTAATATTTAGAATTTGAGTTGGTTAGCTTCGTTTGAACAGGAGTGCCTCTCAATATGTACAGGATTTACATCAAGTCTGCTAGGCTGTTTCTTCAGTCCACTTAAGTGGACTTGAGCTGTGAGACGGGGGTTTTAACCCCCGGCGGGTTAGTGGGAAAGCGGCAAATATCAAACTACCCAAATGTCAAACGCCGCACCGTACCATCATCTGTAAATCGCTGTTCGCCAACGCCAACAACTTCCACAATAACTTCGCGTTCAGAAATCGAAAATTGACCCTCGCGCGCAGCAATTTCAACGATGATTTTTTCCTCTTCCACATACACCTTGTAATTAGTCGTAGCCGAGACACCTTTTTCATGTTCAAAACTGTGTCCATCGTCCTCATAAAGCGTCCATTCACCGCTTCCTGGCCAAATTCGCATTTTCAATGACTCAAGCGGTTCTTCGCTGACAAATTGCTTCACAGGTGCGATCGCAATTATGCCCCCGCCCCGCACGTAAAGCGGCATTCTCTCCAAAGGTGCGTGGGCTAAAATGTGCATCGGGCCCTGATAGCATTCGCCCGTCCACCAATCGTACCAAGTACCCTCCGGCAAATACACAGCGCGGTGTTCAACTCCCGGGCGGTAAACAGGTGCAGCCATCAGCGACGGGCCGAGTAATACTTGATCGTAAAGGTGATAAGTTGCCCGATCGCGCGGAAAATGATACAGTAGCGGTCGCAAAATCGGCGTTCCCGCCGTCGCAGCTTCCCAAAACAACGTATAAATATAAGGCAACAACTGATAGCGCAAATTGATGTATTCGCGGCAAATCTTCTCAGTGCGATCGCCAAAAACCCACGGTTCGTGCTGCGCCGTACTCATCGCCGAATGACCGCGCATCAAAGGATACAGCATCCCCACCTGCATCCACCGCGCGAACAGTTCAGCGGTTGCATTCCCCGCAAAACCGCCGATGTCGCAACCGACAAACGCCACGCCGGAAAGCCCCATATTGCAAAGCATTGGTAGCGACATTTCTAAGTGTTCCCACTGCGATTGATTGTCGCCCATCCACACCGAGGAGTAACGCTGAACGCCCGCAAAACCCGATCGCGTCAGCACAAAAGATCGATAGCCAGATCGCAATTTTTGCAACCCCTCAGCACAAGCTTTCGCCATCATCAACCCATACAAATTGTGGGTTTGGGCGTGGGTAGCGCGATCGGATTCCGGGCCTTGCGGTGCATTCAGGGGAAAGCTAATGTGTTCGCCGCCGTCACCAAAAGGCCGTTCTGCGATCGCAGGTTCGTTCATGTCGTTCCAAATCCCCGCAATCCCCATATCTGTGAGAGTTTTGTGCAATTCGCCCCACCACTGGCGCACCTCCGGCCGCAGGAAGTCGGGAAACACCGCTTTGTCCGGCCAAACGTAACCGTGGAATAGCTTTCCCTCTGCGGTGCGGACGAAATAGTCATTCTCCACACCGCGATCGAATATTTCATAATCTGCTTCCGGTTCGTACTTGACACCGGGATCGACAATCGTGACCACCTTAAAACCCGCTGCTTTCAAGTCTGCGATCAGTTTCGCGGGATCGGGGAAACGCTTCGGGCTCCAGGTAAAAACGCGGTAGCCGCGCATATAGTCGATGTCGAGGTGGATGACATCGCAGGGAATCGCCCGATCGCGAAATTCCTTGGCCAACTCGCGCACAACGTCCTCGGATTCGTAGCTCCAGCGGCACTGGTGGTATCCGAGCGCCCATTTTGGCGGAATCGGCATCCGGCCGGTTAACTGCGTGTAGGTGGCGATAATTTGGGCGGGTTCCGGGCCGTAAATAATGTAGTAGTCGAGTTCCGGGCCTCTGGTTTCCATCCGCAAAACCCCCGGTTGTTCCGCGCCGATATCGAATTGACTCCAAAATGTAGTGTTGAAAAAGATGCCGTAAGCGCGATCGGGATTCAAGGCGATATAAAATGCGATCGCCTGGTACATTTCATCGCTGAGGGAATTGTAGTCAAGCGCATCTATTGTCCAGTTTGTCTTGACTTCGGAGAGTTTGTCGAGAAAGCCGGTGCGTTCGCCGAAACCGTAGAAGTGTTCGTCTGCTTCGATGCGTTTCCAGCCTGCGGTTGCGCCTGTGCGCCATCCCATACTGGGATCGCAGTCGCTAGCAAAGGGTTTTCCCGATTTGTCAAAGCATTCAATTGCAGGACGAGATCGCTTGACAGAAATCTTTATTTGCGCGGTTTCAATTTCTATTTTTTATTCTGTTTCTCGCACTTCAAATGGTATAATTTCCCACTCTTCGTCAGGGACAGTTATTGAGTGCGATAGGCTTTTAAATTAACCTGTCGGTGACATTCGCACTCGGATTAAATTCGGTGCGAGGATGCTGATTTTGAGAGCGGAATTGGTACAGTTGAAGTGAATTGTGCGAGCGGTTTTATTTATGGATTGTACGGGGGCGATCGTTGACCAAGGCTGTTAGGTAGTTTGGAGTTTTCCGAAGTATTGCGGCATATACCCTGACCTGAAATATTATCGATTTTGCTGTGAGGAGTTAAGGGTTGTCATCTGGCCAAAGGCTGAACTACAATGCTTCTTTTGACATATCTGGCAATAAAGTCTCGAAATTATTTGTGCCGTTTGCTGCTATGTAAAGAACTCGATTCACGATATCGCGCCAGCTTCAAGTTCAGTATATATTGCAGCAACAGCTTGTTTGACGATCGCAATTTGTTCTCTTCCCAGCAAGTCGCCTTCAGAAATAAAAATAATGCCAGCGTTAACTTCGCACGCGCGTGCGAACCTATCAAAATCGCCGACATTATTTGTAGGGTGCGCCTCGGCGCGCCTCCCCCTTACTTATAGCGGGTTAAAAAATTTGTTGGTCTGAGTTTTGCCATCTGACGATCGCCTATATGTCGATCGCCTGTATAGTAATATTTGGCAGTTGCTAGTCGGTTGCGACACTTCCGGGCGATCGCCCGCAGTTAAGAAAAACCTTTGACTTAAGTACGCGGACACAAATAAACATTATTATGTCATTGCGCGGAACGAAGCAATCCCAAGTATGAGCGATTGCTGCATTCCTATCTGCTGTTTTCTTAAACTTTGATGATTTTTGAGTGCCTTGAAATACTATAGCCAACATCCTAACGCTTTCTCGATCGACTACCTCAACGACTTGCGAGGAGCAATTCTAGCATCCCCTTATCTAGCAATCAACAACCTCAATCGCGATTTCATTGGCACAAAAGGGTTTTCCGTGGTGTTTCAACGTGCGGAAATCGCCGAAGTAGAACGGCGTTTTCCCTTGTTCAAACCCTATCTAGACCAAGCATTACAGCCTGAATGCAATGCTTTTTACCTCAACCCCCTGTTGCTGGGTGAAGGTTCCCGCGTCGATCCGCATATCGATCGATCTTTGCGATCGTACTGCAAAACTGTTGAACCTCCTGCAGCCGTCAGCGTTTTATACGTGCAAGTGCCACCGAACTTGCAAGGGGGAGAGTTGATACTGCGGCGCAACAAACAGCAAGTCGGGCATATTAAGCCGCAAGCGAACTCGCTGGTCTATTTTCAAGGAGATTTGACTCACTCTGTCAACGCTGTTAAAAGTACCGGAACTCGTTTGAGTTTGGTTTGCGAACAGTACAGTTTGAGCGAAACAGAACTGCAAGATATTCCAGGATTCACAGTGGAGTCTAGGGCCGTAAAAGCCAAAAGCAAGTAATGTTTATTATATCCCAAAAAACAACATTTTTGACAATGAAAATGTCTTGCCAAGAAGGAATTACTGTCAGACTACTTACAAAATAAAATTAAATACCCAGCTATATGTTGGGCGCTTGTTTATACCAGTAAAAAAAGAATGCAACTGTAGGGCAGTGAACTAAACCCTTAGTTCATTAGTGGTTGCCAATTCTTTAATTTCAGGACTTACGCAACAGTCACAAGACTTTTAGGTATGTTGTTGCGCTTCAGCGCTCTTAGGATATCAAAGAGCGCTGAAGCGCAACAACATACCTTTGTTTAATGTGCCAGTTGTGTAAGTCCTATTTTTTAAGGATTGCAGATTTCGGATATCGCTTTTTCTTCGGGATGATTAGCAATATAATTGCTCAGCCATTGGCAGCTTAGTTTCATTAAATTATCTACATCAAGTTCCAAATTCCAGATTCTTAAAGTAGAATCATCGCTGGCAGAAACAAGAGTTTTGCCGTCGGGACTGATGTTAACGTCATTAACTCGATCGCTATGTCCCTCAAAAGTTTGTAGGGGCCGCGCCTCCGATCCCGTTTGGCCGTCTGCTACATTCCACAGTTTAATTGTGCGATCGAAACTTGCAGATGCGATCGTTTTGCTGTCGGGACTGAAACTAATGCTTTTTACCCAAGTTCCGTGTGCTTGAATAGTTTTGAGTTCGGTGCCGGTTTCTGCATTCCACAATTTAATGGTGCTGTCATCGCAAGCAGATGCTAAAATTTTGCCGTCGGGACTGAAACGGAGGCTGGTAATTCGACTGTTATGCGCTCTCAAAATCCTTCTTGGGGTGGATTCTAAATTGTTTAAACCCCAGAAATAGATTGTGCGATCGTTCCCTGCGGATGCTAAAGTTTTGCCATCGGGACTGAATGTGACACTTCTAACTCTTTCGAGATGTCCTGTAAAAGTTTTGATTTGGGTACTGCTTTCTAGATGCCACAATTTAACAGTTTTATCGACTCCTGCTGATGCTAAAGTTTTACCGTCGGGACTGAAAACAACGCTATCAATTGCCCTTTGATGTCCTGAAAGAGTTTTGATTTCGGTGCCAGTTTCTAGGTTCCACAATTTAATAGTTCGATCGCTTCCTGCGGATGCTAAAATTTTGCCGTCAGGGGCGAAACTGACGCTGGTGACAGCACCTCGATGTCCTAGAAAAGTTTTGATTTCGCTGCCGTTTTGTGCATTCCACAATTTAACAGTGCGATCGCTGCTACCGGAGGCAATTGTTTTGCCGTCGGGCGAGAAACTCGCACTGAAAACCTGACGGCGGTGGCTTTCAAGAACTTTCGGTTCGATGCCGGTGAGGTTCCAGAGTCGTACCGTGCGATCGGTACCTGCCGTTGCCAAAGTGCGGCCGTCGGGACTGAAACTAAGGCTCGAAACCCTGCCGCTGTGTCCTTTGAGCGTTTGCGGCTCGATGCCTCCTAACAGCGATAAATTCCACAATTTGACGGTGCCGTCTTCGCTAGCGGTAGCCAGAGTTGGGGTGTTGCTGCCTCTGGGACTGAATTTGACGTTCCAGACTTGCTGGCTGTCGGCTTGCAGGGTTTTGAGGAGAGTCAGGTTTTGGACATCCCACAGCTTGACTAAACCGTCTTCGCCAGCGGATGCTAGGGTTTTGCCATCGTCGGAGAAACTGACACTTCTAACAGCGTTGGTATGGCCCCTCAGGGTGGCGATTTCGGTTCCGTCTGCTGGATTCCAGAGTTTGACAGTGCGATCGCTACCCGAAGATGCGATCGCCAACCCGTCGGGCGAAAAAGTGACGCTCGTTGCCCAGCCCCTATGTCCGGTAAAGGTTTTGAGCAAAGTGCCGTCTGCTCGATTCCAGAGTTTGACAGTGCCGTCGGAACCCGAAGATGCGATCGCCAATCCGTCGGGAGCAAAACTGACTCCTCTCACCCAGCCCCTATGTCCTGTAAAGGTTCTAATTTCTGTGCCGTTTTCGAGGTTCCAGAGTTTGATAGTAGCATCCTCGCTAGCAGATGCGATCGTCTTGCCATCAGTTGAGAAACTGACATTCCAAATGTTGTCGCCGTGTCCGGTGAGGGTTCTGAGCAATATGCCGTCTGGGTTCCAGAGTTTGACAGTATCGTCTTCGCTAGCGGATGCGAGGATTTTGCCATCGGGCGAGAAAACGACATTTTTGACGGCAGCTTGGTGGCCGAGGAGCAGATCGCGCTCTCGGATGCTGTAAAGTGCTTGTTGGAGGGCGATCGATACTTGCATCTTAGTTCCGGATTTGGCCGGACTGAATGCCTCTAATTTTTTAAGTTTATGTGCTGCAAGCAGTGCTTCGATCAGTGCTGGAAAAGGGTTGGAGGCTAAAGTTGTCTTTGAGGACAAACTTTCGAGGACTATTTTAGTTTCTGCGAGTTCTCGATCGGCTTTAATTACTTGCAATTGTACGGCGATAGCTGCTGCTAAAGATATCCCTAAAATTGTCGAACCGATCGCAATTATCCTTCTAGCTTGTTTTTTAGCTAACGTTAACTCTGTTTTAGCTTGATGCTGAGCCAGACTTAAAGTTTGATTAGCTTGTGCCAATATTTGACTTTCCTCAGCTTGCAGTGCAAAAGCCAATTCAACTTCTCGCTTTTCCAAATCTTGAGCCGCCGCTAAAAAACGGTAATCCAGATGGCTTAAACTTTGATATTTTGCCCATTCCAAAGCTTCTTGCAGTGCCTGACCCCGCAGCAGCCGCGAATTATCCTCAAAATTGGCAGCATTCCAAGCATTAAAATTTTCCGAATAAGGCCGCAGCTTTCCTAACTGTTTTTCCACCCATTCAAGATTGAAAACTTCGGCATAAATTCGGTTATAAACTTTTAATTTTCCGTGCTGTTGCACCACTAAACCTGACAGTCGCAATTCTGTTTGTTCGGGACTCCCATCAGCAATAACCCCCCCCAGTCCCCCCTTGCTCAGGGGGGGAGCAAGAGTGGCTATTTCTTCCTCTTCCAGAGGTGAAGTAGCAGCATTTAGCCCCCCATTGCTAAGGGGGGGTTGGGGGGGGTTTGCGGATTGCAAAACCTGCTGATAAAGCCCCAATAACTGCCCCGCTTTTTGCTGATTTCTCAAAAGGCGATCGCGAATAGTTTTCAAATGTTCAGGCTCATCCTGAGACTCCCAATTCTCCACAATCTGCAACTTCACCAACCCCTCAACTCCCTCCTCTTGTGTGAAACAGGCATCCTGCCTGTCTGTGGGGGTGGAACAGTCAGGATGCCTGTCTGTGGGGGTGGAACAGGCATCCTGCCTGTCTTTCTCAGCGCCCTCTGCGCCTCTGCGGTTAACTTTCTTCAACTCCTTTTCCAGCACCAACTTGCACAGCTTTTGCGTCAAAAAAGGTTGTCCCCCCGTCCAATCCAAAATATCTGCGATCGCACTTTCAGGATTGCCAACTTGCCCCTGCCAACCCTCAATCAAAGGTTGCACTTCATCAATCTGAAAACCGCGTAAATTTATCGCCTTACCAATATTAAAAGGAGTTTGAGTTTTATCCGCAATCAAATCCGAAGGCGTCGCCACCCCCAACAGCGCAAAAGTCAGCCTGCGGTACAGAGGATTGTCAACTCTTTGATTGTAAAACCAGCGAATCAGAGCAAAAAACTCATCAGCCGAAAAATTCATGCTCAATACTCGATCGATCTCGTCAATAAAAATAACTATATTTTGGGAAATTTCCACTAAAATAACTTCTTCGATAAACAAACTAAATCGCTGCACGGGAGATAACAAATCCCGGCGTTCGCGCCACCAATTCCGCCAATTAATTTTATTTCCTAGCTGACAGCTACTGACCAAAGAATTGACAATCCCTGCATACCACTTTTCGGGAGTTACATCTTCTTTACCAATCCCAGTTAAATCGATAAAAGCGCAAACAGTACCTTCAGCTTGCAATTTTTGCATGGCCCGCACCCGCAAACTAGATTTGCCCATTTGCCGCGAATTCAAAACGTAACAAAACTCACCCGCTTTCAAACTTTCGTAAAAGTCCAAGTCTGCTTGTCGCGTCACGTAACTCGACGCATCTGCGGGGAGACTCCCGCCAATCTGATATTCATAACTAACTGGAGATTCTTTCATCATTGCCTGCACTAAAATCTAGATTTGATTCTACGATAGCTAACATGACTATTTAGATATTTACCAAAAAACCTGACTTTTGCGGATTTTTATGATGCTTTATCAGGCTGCACCTGATTTTTCCCTATAAATTCACAGCCTGAAGCTATTTATTAGTTCCTATAATACCTGATTTTATCACCCTTGCGGTTCAGGAGTTTTAGCAAGAAACTGATAACAGGAAGTGAAAAGAGCAGCAAACAAATACAAACTGCCAGCATTACTTCTAAATAAATCAATTAATTTGAAATACAAAGGAACAACTGAAATGGCAACTATCTACGGTACTCAATTCAATGACAACAATTTAGTGGGAACCGATCAGCAATGGCAGCAAGGTCCGAATGGGCCAGTATTAACGCTTGGCAATGATGAAATCTACGGACTTGGAGGCAATGACATCATTTACGGTCGTGGAGGGAGCGATCTATTATCCGGCGGCAGCGGTGACGATAACATCTACGGCGGTGATGGCAGCAACGGCGGCAACAACTTCAATAACGACGACACTCTCTACGGTGGCAGTGGCCAGGACAACTTGTACGGCGAGACTGGAAACGACTACCTGTATGGCGGCACTGAGAAGGACTACCTGCATGGCGGCACTGGCAACGACAAATTGTATGGCGAGGGTGGCAACGACAATTTGTGGGGCGATGCTGGCAACGACATTCTCACTGGCGGTATTGGCAATGATTACCTTAACGGTTTCAGCAACGGCACCGAATTTGACACCCTCACAGGCGGCGCTGACGCGGACAAGTTCGTGCTGGGCGCGCAATCATACTACAATTTCTACACCGGATCTGGTTTCGCCTTAATTACAGACTTTAACTCATTAGAAGGCGATAAAATCGCACTCTTTGAGACTCTAGATAAATACACTCTGGTGTCTGGAGACTTCGGGTATGGCAACGCTGCTCTAGATACTAAGATATTGTTCGGAAATGATGAAATTGGTGTGTTGCAAGACATCACCAATGTCAAAGCAACGGACTTCATCCTTGGCGATCCGTTTCCTGGCTAAGCTGATAACCCTCTGCCTGGTTCAACTTAGCCGTAGTATTTGACGGCGCTACAAAAGTTATGGCAGAGGGAATAAATCAAGTTTTAACGATTCCGAGCTATGTAGTAGCGATCGCACAGAGCGCTCAATCTCTACCTCCTCATTTTGTACAACAAGAAGTAACAGAAATGGCAACTATTAAGGGCACCAACTTCAATGACAACGATATCGATAAACCAAAGCTAGTTGGAACTAATGCAGATGACTCAATCTATGGCTATGCAGGAAACGACATATTGTCGGGTCTTGGTGGAAATGACTATCTAGATGGTGGCCCAGGTAGCGACGATATGTTTGGTGGCGCAGACAATGACACCTACATTGTGGATAGCCAGAATGACAAAGTTACCGAGAACTTTAATCAAGGCATCGACACCGTTATCTCTTCCGTCACCTTTCCGCTGGGCTACAGGCTAGGCGAGAATCAGGAGAACCTGAAGCTGATCGGCAACGCATATGAAGGCTACGGCAATGCCCTCAACAACACCATCACAGGTAATGCCGTTGGCAACTATATCGATGGTGAAGCTGGTAATGACTATATTGATGGTGCAGGTGGTAATGACAATCTGTATGGTGAAGCCGGAAATGACACTCTCATCGGCGACTTGGGAAATGACTATCTATTTGGTGGAGCCAATAATGACAGTCTCGTAGGCGGCTGGGATGATGACAATCTCTATGGCGGCACTGGCAATGACATTCTTTTAGGCGGAAGCGGTAAAGATTACCTTGATGGTTTCGGCAACAGCACGGAATTCGACATTCTCACTGGTGGTACTCTAGGGGACACATTCGTACTCGGTTACTCCACCATCGGTTACTACCTAGGAAATGGCCACGCCACAATTACAGACTTTAAGTCATTACAAGCCGATAAAATCCAGGTTGCTGGCAGTACGCAGGATTACTCGCTGGTGAAATCTGGCAGCAACACTAATATCTTGTACAAAAATGATTTGATTGCTGTTGTGCAAAACGTCGAGCTTAACCAAACAAACTTGGTTTCTGCCCCTATCGTCAACCCTCCACTTTAGGTTTAGTTGTGGGATTTGGAGGCGCTGTAAGAGTTGGGGGTGATGACTGAGTGGATTGCTAAAACCAGGCATTCTATTGGCAAACATAAAGCCTGGAACTAGAAATCGACCCTCAAGAGCGCGAATGAATTCTAAGAAACTCTGTTTTTCCCAGAGACTTAGTTTCTCACCTGGCTGAGAGCTTGCCCTCAAAAACAACACAGCGAATAAATCAAGTTTCAACGATTCCGAACAATGTAGTAGCGATCGCACAGGTCGCTCAATCTCTACGTCCTAATTTTGAACAATAAGGAGCAACTGAAATGGCAATTATTAATGGCACCAACTTCAATGACGATGGTATCGACAAACCAAAGCTAGTTGGAACTAATGCAGATGACTCAATCTCTGGCTATGCAGGAAACGACATATTGTCGGGCCTTGGTGGAAATGACTATCTAGATGGTGGGTTTAACAACGACGTTCTCGATGGTGGGGCTGGTAATGACACTTTATATGGCGGCGTTGGCTACGATTATCTAGTTGGCGGCCTTGGTAACGATCTGCTGATTGGCGGTACTTTAGACGATGCTTTACTTGGCGGTACGGGCAACGACATTCTCTTAGGCGGAAGCGGTAACGATCAACTTACTGGTTACGGCTTTGGGCAAAATGAATTCGACACCCTCACGGGTCACATTGAAAAGGATACCTTTGTATTGGGTGACGCAAATAGCGTTTACTACCTCGGAAATGGCTACGCCACAATTACGGACTTTAGTTTAGCTGAAACCGATAAAATCCAAATCAAAGGCCTTTTCAATTATGATTACTCCCTTGGGCTTGGCAACTGGGAAGGTAGCAATGCCCAAGACACTGGAGTCTTCTACAAGGGTGATTTGATTGGTGTTGTGCAAGACCAAAATATTACCAATGTCAACCCCAATCAGGTGTTCATCTCCGCTTTTTAACCTAAAACGCGGCAGAAGTATTCGCGGTACAAATTGCAACGCGGCATGACATAATTGTTTTGCCGCCGCACAATTCCCATGCTGTGCAATTTGTAAATTTGCATCGAATCTAATTCAACTGGTTCGGCCGAATTGACAACTTTTTTCAAAGCCAAAGCTAATTCGGGATTGTGTTGCAGTATTTCCAAATGCTTTCGCAAATGACTGCTGTAAATTCCAGATTCTGATGCCGCATTTTTTAATAACTGAGTTAATGAGATTTTGCCACAACTAATCTCATACATTGCCAATCTAACTAAATAAGGATGTCCGCCGATCGCACTTATTAACTCTCGCAACTGCCCCTCATCCCACTCCAAGCCGTGCAGCCGAGCTAAATCGTGAATTTGCTGGCTGTCAAACTCCAGCAACTCAACGGGAACCCCCGCATTAAACGGAGATTGATTCATGTCCAAAGGAATATAAACTTCCGTAGAATGCGCCATTACCAACCGCAGCTTTTTCCAAATATCCGAAATTTTGGCTTTTTCGTGCCAGCTTCGCAGCATCCCCAGAAAATCTTCAACTACTTCGGTGTAGGGAAATAGGCGATCGACTTCATCCAACCCCAAAACCAGAGGCGTTTGTGTTGCTGCCAGCAAATACTCTTCAAAGTAAACCGTACAGTTATCGTTGCTGCCCAAAATATCCGTATCCCAATACTCGTTTAACTTGTTTTCTAACTTTAACTGTCGGCTTACCATCAAGCACAACCAGCGCAGAAACTTATCAAGATTTGTTAAAATTCCTCGGTCTGCGGCGCTCAAATCGAGATAAACTGCGTGATAGTTTTCCCGAACAGCGCCAGCTAAAATTCGGTTCATCAATGAAGTTTTACCCATCATCTCCGGTGCTTTAATCCGAATCAGCGAACCGGGTTTCACAACTGTCTCGCAGCACAAAGATTCAATGTTGCAACGCTCTACATAAAAAGGAGAATCTAATGATACCGAGCCTTCGGGAAACTGCAAATTTGCCGCAGTCAGTGGTTGTAAGAGCAGGTTGGTGTTAATATATTGAGTGGACTCTTGCGATGCAAATCTCCTCAGAGCTTCTTTAAAATTTTTCTTCGTAATTTTTTCTGCTAAAGCTTCTGAAAGCTTGTGCCACAATTTATTGCCGACATCTTTGTTGAGGTATTCAGCACTGTAGCCGTAAGTTTTGGCGATTTCATCGTAACTTTTTCCTTCCCAGGAACCTTGAAGGACTTTCATTTCGATGTCGCTGAGATGTTTGCCTGTGTTTTGAGCAAAAATACGATCGGCAGATTCTTTGGTTTTGCTCCAAGAGAATTCTAATTCTGAGTTCATGGGATTGACGGGTAAGTACCCATATACGTAAGTATGCAGATGCTTGCAAGAGAGCAGTTGTTCCTGCACTGGAAAGTTACCCTGACTTTTCCCTATTTTAACTCATTTAACCTGAGTTTTTACTGTCAATCCTTGTTGAAACACCTGATTTTACTCCCCTGGTCGCTTTTGTTCTTAGAAAATAAACTGGTTTAGAAGCAAGTTGATTGCCGAGCCCGATCGCAATTATCGATCGCCTCACCAACAATAGCCGAACCTCGCCAACACCAGGGTATAAGGAGAAAAATTATGGCTGCTACCATTACCGTTAATAGCACAGATGACTCGAATATCAGGAATGCCGTCCTCACCCTCAGAGAGGCAATTCTGGTTGCCAATGGCACTCTGAATGTTCCTGCTTTGACAGTGGCAGAACAAGCACAGATTAACGGTACTGTCGGTACTGCGGCCGATCGCGATACGATCGCCTTTAATATCGGGGCGATCGGTTCTCAGCAATTAATTCAGCCATTATCCGCACTGCCGCCGATCTCCGATCCACTGATCGTCGATGGTTGGAGTCAAGGCGGCGCGGGCTATAACGGTTTGCCACTGGTGCAACTCAGCGGCAACCTCCTCGGATTTGGGATTGTCGGACTTGATATCACTGCAGGGAACAGTACCGTGCAAGGTTTAGCAATCAACAGATTTGACTGGGCAGGCATCCGCTTGCAAACCAATGGTGGCAACGAGATCCTCAGCAACCACATCGGCACGGATCTTGCGGGTACGGTCGATCGGGGCAACCGCAGGGGGATCTGGATCGATCGCGTTCCAGATAATCGGATCGAGAACAACTTAATCTCTGGCAACAACACTGTTGGTGTGGGGCTTGGCATCGAGATTTCCGGCATCGCTGCGCGCAACAACGAAGTAATCGGCAACCGTATTGGCACGGATGTTACTGGTACTGTTGCGATCGGCAACTACTCTGGTGGCATCAGCATCCGCAATGCGCCTGAAAACTTGATTCAGGACAACCTGATTTCTGGCACTGTGGCCGGTGGCGGAATTTTGATTAACGGCCCAACTGCCAATCAAAATCGAGTTGTCGGCAACCTCATCGGCACTGATATCACGGGTAATGTAGCGCTAGGAAACAGTTACTATGGCATCGCTATTGGCAGCGCTTCTAACAATATTATCGGCGGAACGACGCCTCAAGAACGCAATATCATTTCTGGCAGTCAGACTGCGGGTATTTTTTTTGCAATAGCGCCCACAGTTGTAGGCGAACCTTCAGGCGGTGTACCTGCGACAAACCGAGTTGTCGGCAACTATATCGGCACAAATATCAGCGGTACTGCCGCTTTGGGAGGTCCGGTCGGCGTCTGGATTGCGGTTGGCGAAAGCAACATCATCGGCGGCACGACACCGCAAGAAGGCAATGTCATTTCCGGCAATCAAATGGGCGTCTATTTGCTTAGCAACGAGACAACTGGCAACCGCGTTATCGGCAATTATATCGGCACGCAAGCTGACGGCAGCACTCCTTTACCCAATACCTCGTACAACGTCGTAGCTTTAAATGCTGGTGTGAATAACCGCATCGGCGGCACCGCAGCAGGGGAAGGCAACACGATCGCATTTAGCGGTAGCAGCGGCATTCAAGTGACAGGTGGCAACGGCGTAGCAATTTTAGGCAATTCTATCTTTTCTAATAATGGTTTAGGCATCGAGCTCGATAACGATGCCGATAACCTAACTACCGACGGCGTTACCCCAAACGACTTGGGAGACGGGGATACAGGCGGAAACGGCTTGCAAAATTTTCCTGTTTTAAACTCCGCAACTGCTAGCAACGGCAATATTACTATTAGCGGCACTCTCAACAGCATTCCCAATACAACTTTCCGCGTCGAATTTTTTGACAATACTGTTCTAGATCCCAGCGGTAACGGCGAAGGACAAACTTATCTCAACTTTGTTAATGTCACCACTGATGCTGCTGGCAATGCTAATTTTACATCGCCGCCTTTAACTGCAACAGGGGCGATCGTCACTACGGCTACTAACTTAACAACTAACGATACTTCGGAATTTTCTCAACCTTCCCCCGGCTTACTGCAATTTAGCAATCCCGCTTACACTGTGAATGAAAACGGCACAATTGTAGGTAATGAAATTACAGTCAATCGCATCGGTGGTAATAAAGGTGCAGTTGGGGCAACGCTGACGCTGACGGATGGTACTGCTGTTGCTGCTGACTACACCAATACGCCGATCGCAATTAACTTTGCCGCCGGCGATACGACACCAAAAATTGTTACTATTCCGATCGCCGATGACGCGATCGACGAAGCTGACGAAACGGTTAATTTATCTCTAACTAATCCAACGGGAAATGCTACAGTTGGCGATCGATACAACAATGCTGTTTTGACAATTGCAGATAACGATAACCCTCCAACTGTCAGCATCACCCCCGCCACGATCAACCAAGCTGAAGGCAATACAGGCACAACTGCCTACAACTACACCGTTAGCCTCTCTAATGCTTCTGGTTTGCCCATTACTGTTAACTACAAGACAGATGATGGTACTGCTACTGTAGGCGATCTCGACTACGAAGATAATGACGGTAATCTCATCTTTAATTCGCCAGAAGCGCTAACAAAAACGATCGCTGTAATTGTTAACGGCGACAACAAATTTGAGGCGAATGAAACTTTCAGCGTTATCCTCAACAACGCCACCAACGCCACCATCGATCCCGCCGCCAACCAAAGTACGGGCATTATTGTCAATGATGATAGTGATGACTCTAATCCCACTCCAACACCGACACCAACTCCGACACCAACTCCGACACCAACTCCGACACCAACTCCGACACCAACTCCGACACCAACTCCAACTCCAACAGAGACACCAACACCAACTGCGACTCCGACAGAGGAGCCGAGAGCGAGGGGAACGCCGCGGGA
>NZ_SRRZ01000015.1 GCF_013179805.1 Microcoleus asticus IPMA8
GGTTTTCTTTTTCACCCTCATTCTCTCCTGCCGCGGTGGCTCTAGTTCTTCTTTGGCCACCGTTCTCATCTTTGGTTAGTCTAAACTACAGTGAATGATGGTTGAGTGTTGAATGTTGACTCGATTTTACGCCCGACGATCAAGCGCAGATTTGATATTAGATGCTTCTGAGTCTGGTTCGGTGGTTGTCCAGGTTTTGTCTGCCACTCGGGCGAAACGGAAAGCTTCAACAAAGCGTACTTTGGATAAGTTTCCCGTTCAAAGTTTTCGGACGTTACTGACGAATTTATCGAGGATCGCTAAAAATCGAGTGCAGCATAAACTAGGGGGTGTTTCAGTTAGTTTCGACCTGACGACCCCAACTCCTTTACAGCATAAAGCTTTCGATTTGCTGGGGGTTTCGCTGACATTCTAGTCATGTATCCGGCGGGGGCTAAAGCCCGATCGCCCTACTGGTGGGGGCAATACTAGGAACTTTAAGATCGCGCGCGGGAAGTTCCTTTTCAGGTGCCGTTACTCTGAGGTAATCGGCAATAAACTCACCATACGTTTTCCTGATTTCGTCAGGGAGAAATTTATATCCAAGGATCTTCGATCGACATTCGGCGGAGCCACAACAACATTTGGGAATGTCAATGAAAGTGTACTCTGTTGTAGAGTAATCCCATGTAATCTCGCTTCCCGAAGGAATATCAACCAATGCCACGAAATCGTAGGCTCCGAATTGATTATTCCGAACCCCTGTGTTTGGGCTACAAGAATGATTGATCAATAATGCCGGTTCATCTAATTCTATATGCAGGTCAAAGTCCATCTGAATCGAGTGAGTAGTTCTTTCGGGCAAGATATCGACTCGGCGTCCAACCACCACCGTCTCACCTTTACGGAAGCCTCGGCTGGCAAAAACGCCTCTACCTTTCTCTGTTTGCTGGATCAAAGTATCGAAACCCATTTTCCTCACTCTTAATACAAATTACAAATCTAATTCTAATTCCACGAGGTTACTCTGAAGCGACACTGGAGCGTTAATGGGCTCAGTATCCGAATCTGACAGCGCTGCGACTATCGATTCGTTAACCTGGATTTCGCCATTGTGCTCAGCGTCCTGAGATTTGCTTTGACCAAAAACCATTGCCACCACTACAAGAGATGCGCCAATCACACCGCGTATTCCAAGTTTCTCTCCCAGTAGTAGAAAGGAGAAAATCGCTGCGAAAATCGGATCGAGCGTATAAATTAGCGCCGTCTGGTAAGCGTTAACCCATCGTTGAGCTAATACTTGAAGCACAATCGTAGCAGCAGTATCAAATAAGCCAATATATAAAATAATACCAAAATTCGCGCTAATTGCTTCCTGTTGTGTAACCAGATCTGGAGCGGCCCAAATTAAAGAAAATATTGTTATCACCCAAAGCTGGATCGCGGCGAGTGGCAAAATGGGGTGGCGCAACGTGGTGGACTCAAGCTTAAGAGTGTAGATCGAGTAGAGGAAGGCGTTGCCCAAGATCAACAGATCGCCGATCGCGATCTGTTCACTCTCCCAACACATCACTCCAATGCCAAAGATGGCAATTCCTGCGGCGAGAAAAGTTTTTGGGAACACCTGCCTACCTAGCAGTTGCCCTAGCAGAGGAACTAGGATGACGTTGAAACTGGCAATGAATGCAGCACGATCGGCAGAAGTCGTCTCAAGGGCAAGGGTTTGGAGGACTGATGCAGGAAACAGTATTAGTGATAAAAAGACTCCATCCCGTAGCAGGGAAAGATTCAGGAAGCGCAAATAGGGGGTAAACGGCAACGCTGCTATTACGTAGCGGGTTGCAAATATTGCAGAAGGAGAAAGACTGCTGAGAGCTCCCTTGATAACCGGATAGCTTGTACCCCAGATTAGGGTGACAAGGATCAACACTGCTATACCCCAAGCATGGAGAGTGCTTGGCGATCTTTGAGAACCAATATTTAATTCTGTAGTCATTGAGTAGCCTAATCGATTAGCAATTGAACTAAATTCCGTTAGTTAACCGTAAAGAGGTTGACTAGAGTAAGAAATATCAATATTTTTAACTCTAATGCAGCTTAAACTAGCGGGTATTGCAGTTAGTTTAGGTCTGACGACGCCCACTCGTTTACAGCATAAAGCCTTCGATTTCCTGGGGGTTCCGCTGATATTTTAGTCGTGTATCGGTCAGTGGATCGAACCCGATCGCCCTACTGCCAGATAGTTTACATGGAACTTACCCCGCGTGCGGGGTAAGTTCCGTTTAATTAGCCTTTTAATAGTCGCAAAAAAGAGTTTCGCGAGTATCTCTACCCGTCACGGGATTAGTACCTTTTGCAACTTTACAAAGTTTTTCTATCATATCGTCTCGCAGCAGTGTTTCTGTAAAATCAGCACCGTCAATGACAGCTCCTTCGAGTCTGGTATTGTAAGCGAAAGCACCCTCAAGGATAGCATTAGTTAAATTTACTTTCCTCATGCGAGCCAAATCTAAAGTAGCACCCGTTAAATTAGCCCCTTCTAAATTGGCCTCTTCCAGATTGGCACCAAAAAAGCTGACGCCGCGCAAATCTGCATTAGTAAAATTGCTGTTGCGAAGATTAGCTTTATTAAAACTGTCGTCAGTCAGAACTTTGCCAGTAAAATCAGCGCCGACTAGGATTTCTTTGTCGTGATCCAAAGCGAAAGCAGGTGCGGGATTAATGCCGATCGCCCCAGCGGCAATTACTGCTAAAATAACAAAACTCAGCAAAAAAGTATAAATATTTTTGCCATGTTGGCGAATTCGAGAATTCATAAGTTAAAGCTAATGGGCAGCAGTGACAGTTCAGAATTGAATTCTACCAGAAAGCGCGATCGCCCGATGATCGCGAAGCCCTCAAACAAGATCGCGACGGCTGACTCAAGTTCCCCCCAATCCCCAAACTCTCGGGATATCGGCACATTGGGAGAAAAATTAGTCGCCGAGTGGTTGCAGCAGCAAGGCTGGGAAATCCTGCACCGACAGTGGCACTGTCGCTGGGGAGAGATTGACATCATCGCACTCGGAAGAGATGAAGAAAGCGCAAAAAACCGAGTTCTTCCCAATCATCAATCCCCAACATTAGCATTTGTCGAGGTAAAAACTCGCCGCCGGGGAAATTGGGATGCTGGTGGAATGCTGGCTGTTACTACCACAAAACAAGCCAAACTTTGGCAAACAGCCGAAATATTTTTAAGCACTCGTCCCGATTTAGCAAATAATTCTTGTCGCTTTGATGTCGCCCTAGTCAGGTGCGAACCTTCACGACCAAACACTAAACAAATATTACCGTTAACAGCAGCGAACTCTCAATCCGCCCTTGCAGAAAACTACCGCCTTACCCTGCAAGAATACATTCGATCTGCTTTTAGCAATTAAAAATATATAATTAAAAATTAGAGGGTAAAATCACAGAGCAATGCCACTAGGTAGTTTTTAATTGTTAATTTCCCTAGGCTGTTGCGCATTTCTCTCTCGATCTTTAACGGACGTGAAAAAAGCGTTAAATCTTCTCCCTCTCTCCATTTCTCTCCCTCTCCCCCTCTGCCATAACAGCTAATTTATATGAGTAGAAGTCTAGGCGAGAGTTTCCGGGCAATATCCCAGGCCCTTGACAAACTGCTGGCGAAACGCTTCAATTTCCTTGCGGTCAGGGCTGCCGTGACAAACCACTGCCACCTGGTAGCGGCGCATCACGCTCAGCGGCGACTGTCCCGTTTCCAAACTCCAAAGAGCCATTTGCAAGCGAATTTCAGGATCGTAAGGAATCCCGAGTTCGTTCATAAAAGCCCGAAAATCCCCGTGCAATTCTGGAGTTAAATATTGGCTCATTTTCACCTTCACCACCCAGCCGTCTATTTGGTGAATAACAGTGATAAATTGCAAGGGAAGATGATGAGCTGTGCGCAGGTAATCTACGACTCTCAGAGTAAGGCTAGTATTGGCGATATAGTAGAGGTATTCCATAACGATCCTTCGAGCAAAGCTGATGCTATACCTCTATCATGGCGGGCTATACCCGCCGCCACAAGGGGAAAAGCACCCGACTTTGGATGGGGGTTTTTACCCAATTTGTTACCCAGTTGACAGATCGATCGCACAGGAATTCACTCGATGACAGAGATTGACTGGTCTTTGGACGGCTACGACTACGAACTTCCGCCCTCGCGCATTGCCCAAAATCCCGCAGTGCCGAGGGACAGTTCTCGGTTGCTGGCTGTAGATTCTCCCAGCAGCCAGCAACACCGGATTTTCCGGGATTTGCCAGATTTGCTGGAACCCGGAGACTTGCTGGTACTCAACAACACCCGCGTGCTGCCGGCGAGGCTCTACGGGCACAAACCCAACGGCCCGGCTGTGGAGATATTGTTGATGGAAGAACGGCAGCACAACTGCTGGCTGGCTTTGGTTAAACCCGGGAAACGCTTAAAGTTGGGGTCGCAAATAGAGTTTGACCCGATCGCCCCAGCAAGTGAGGACTCCGCAGCAGCTCCTTGCTGTTGCCTTCCCCAAGCCGCCGTGCTCGATCGTCGATTGACTGCGACAGTTATCGCCAGGGACGACGCAACAGGAGGGCGGCTGCTGGAGTTTGACATCCCCACAGATGCGAGTCTGGCGAAGTTTTTGGACGAATACGGCCACGTACCCCTGCCGCCCTACATCGAAAATTCCCAAGCTTCAGCGGAACAGTACCAGACTGTTTATGCCGATCGGCTTGGGGCAATTGCGGCCCCCACCGCCGGCTTGCACTTCACCGAAGATTTGTTCAGTCGCTTGCAGCAGCGGGGAATCGAAAAAACTTTTGTCACCCTACACGTCGGAGTAGGGACGTTTCGCCCGGTGGAGGTGGCAGACGTGACGGCTCACAAAATGCACGGCGAATGGGTGGAAGTACCCCCCACCACCGTTGAGAAAATCCGGGAAACTCAAGCCAGAGGCGGGCGGATCATTGCCGTGGGTACCACAGCAGTGCGAGCTTTAGAGGGAGCCGCCGCCGCGAGTGGCGATTTTTCCTTGCAACCTTTTTGCGGCCCGACCAATTTGTTTATCTACCCTGGTTACAAGTGGCGGGTTGTAGAGGGGATGATTACCAATTTTCACTTGCCCCGCTCTACTTTGATGATGATGATAAGTGCGATGATTGGAAGGCCTCGGCTGTTGGATTTGTACCGAGAAGCGATCGAGCATCAGTACCGCTTTTATTCGTTTGGCGATGCCATGCTAATTTTACCAACCGCAAAAATGGATTGATCGATCGGGCATTGGGTTCGCCCAATGCCCTGTATTCCGTTTCTATTCTTCCTCTTCTTCTTCATTGCCGGGATATACGAAGCTGTTGGAACGCCCAGTCAGAACAGATTTGCCCAGGGACAGAGCTTTCTGAGCTGCCACTACAGCTTTGCGCTTCCATGTGGCCTTGCGCATATTCTTCTTGGATTTGGAGGTTTTCTTCTTAGGGACTGCCATGACGCTAAATACTTTCTGCTTATATAGACAAACAAACATTCTAGCCGATTTTGCCAGCAATGCTTCCTCCACAAACGGCATTCGTCAGAAGGCATTCGTCAGAAGGCATTCGTCAGTCGATTTTAGATTTTAGATTTTAGATTTTAGGCGTGAGACGTTCGGCGAGTGCTCAGACGTTCGGCGAGTAGTAGGTTGCGTCAGCGATTAGCTTCTCGAACCACACATAAAATCACCGATTCTGACGCACCCGCAGCCCCTAAAGTTCGTGAAAGTGGTAGATCACGACACCAGTTACTGAATCGTTCTCGATACTGACATAACCCGTTTTGAGCATTGCCGTGAAAGCTTCTTCCACTTCGGCAAAAGTAGCGCCGGTTGCCATCACCCCTTGGGTGACAGATAATCTTCCCTTCTTGGTATAAGCTGCCTTCAGGAGTTTAACCCCTAACTGGTCGGGAGTTTGCTTGGGGTATGTCGCGGCGATCGCCCCGCTGCTGGGATATAGCGGTATACCTTCGCGAGATACGCCGAGTTTGCCCCTGAGAGTGGCATTGTGTTCGTCCACCATGTTCGGGAGCAGCAGCAAGTCAAACAATTGCCCGAACCCAAACAAACCAAAGGTAAACAGCCACAGTAAACCCGTACCAATTTTGCCGTTGTAGAGGCGGTGGAGTCCGAATGGGCCGAAAAAACAAGCTGCCCATAAAAGGTAACTAACACCTAAATTGCTCATTTTCTGACCGTCCTGCTTGGTTATTCTAACTATTGGACTCCCTCTCTATATTTTGTACTTTCTATTTAGTGTTTGAACAGTTTGACACGAGGAGAGATTTGTGCATCATCTGAAGGAAGAGAGAACACAAAAATTGCAATTCTCCCAGTCTCCCCCCCTCCCAGTCTCCCCCACTCCCAGTCTCCCACACTCCCATAAGTAATTCTGCGTAGCAATTCTTAACGCCAGCAATATATTTCCAGGGTCGAGAGCTTGGTAAAGTATAACGAGGCCGATCGGGCGGCCTGCCGAAGACGAACAGACAGGGGCGATCGATCGCCCGCAGTAACAGGCAACTGAAACTCAGAGTAGTTATAACCAGAAATCCAATAAACATATGGTAGATTCCCTCAAAAAACCCACTTTTGAAGAAATGCGGCCGGGAGTGAAAGCCCCAGCCAAAGAAACTATTCTCACGCCGAGATTTTACACAACAGATTTTGACGAGATGGCCAAAATGGACATCTCGGTAAATGAAGCCGAACTAGAAGCAATTATCCAAGAGTTCCGCGTTGACTACAACAAAAACCACTTCGTGCGGGATGCCGAGTTCGATCAATCTTGGGAACACATCGACGGCGAAAAGCGCCAATTGTTCATTGAGTTTCTGGAACGTTCCTGCACCGCTGAGTTTTCTGGGTTCTTGCTTTACAAAGAATTGGGACGCAGGCTCAAAGGAAAAAATCCCGTGTTGGCCGAAGGTTTCATGCTGATGTCCCGCGACGAAGCGCGCCACGCCGGATTCCTCAACAAAGCTCTCTCGGACTTTAATTTGTCCCTGGATTTGGGTTTCTTGACAAAGAGCCGCAGTTACACATTCTTTAAACCGAAGTTTATTTTCTACGCGACTTACTTGTCGGAAAAGATCGGTTATTGGCGCTACATCACGATTTATCAGCACTTAAAAGCCCATCCTGAAGACCAGATTTATCCGATTTTCCGATTCTTTGAAAATTGGTGCCAGGATGAAAACCGCCACGGAGATTTCTTTGATGCCGTGATGAGAGCTCAGCCTCAGATGTTGAACGATTGGCGCGCTAAGCTTTGGTGCCGTTTCTTCTTGCTGTCAGTGTTCGCGACAATGTATCTCAATGATATCCAGCGCGCCGGTTTTTATCGATCGCTCGGTCTCGATGCTCGCGAATACGACATCGAAGTGATTAAAAAGACCAACGAAACAGCAGGCCGCGTATTCCCCGTCATGCTCGACGTGAACAACCCCGAGTTTTACGAACGGCTGGATATTTGTCTCAAAAACAATCAGCAGTTGACCGCAATTGTTGCTTCTGAAACTCCGAAATTCTTGCAATTCTTCCAAAAATTGCCTCTGTATTTGTCGAACGGCTGGCAGTTATTGAAGCTGTACTTCATGAAAACAATTGAATCACCTTCTGTACAGGGTGCAGTCCGTTAAGTTTTGATTTTTCATCCTCTGTGACGGCGGTTCTGCGACAAGCGGAGCCGCTTTTTTTTGGTATCCAGATTCACCACAAAAAGTTCTCGCCAGACTTACACTCGCCCGGAATTGGAATTAATGCTGGTTTTTTTCATAAAATTTATCGCCATTCCCCCTGAAGGTTAAAAGCCGCCCAATAATAAGGAGAACGCCACTCTTCCTGCTTCAACATTTCCAGTTGCGCCGCCCTTAAAGCAGCCGCTGGCGTTAACCCTTTTTGCAGCATTTCCTGATAAAAACTTGCCATTAACGTAGCTGTTCCTTCATCATCCACATTCCACAAACTCACCACAACTCGCTGAGCCCCCGCATACATAAATCCCCGCGTTAATCCTACCATGCCCTCGCCTTGAATGTTCTGTCCTAATCCGGTTTGACACGCACTTAACACTACTAAATCTGCTGCTAACTTCAAATTAAAAATATCAGTAAGTCGCAGAAATCCGTTTAAGGGATTGCCCTTTTCATCTACCAGTGACAAGATGATTCCTGATAGTTCTGGGTGAGTGCTATTCGCTAAACCGTGAGTGGCAAAATGAAGGATTTTATATTGGCTTAAGTTCTGACTGGTTGCTGCGGCGCGGCTGGCTTCAAAATCCAAAGATTCGGTGCGAGAATTGGCAGGAACTAACGCTTGAATGATTTGAGCTTCTTGGCGTGTAAATTTTAAACGGCTCCACTGTATGTTATTGTCGCGACTAGAGCGGCTTAAACCGAGATTAACTGATTCTATTGCTTCCCGATTCGTGGCGGTTGACTCGTTTTTTACTCGTTCATCGTCACCGCTAAAAACTGGATCGGCGAGCATTGCTAAAGTCCGAGTAGGGGGTTGTCTGTCATTGTAGTTTTGTCTTAAGATTCCCAAGGTGGAAGCGGAAGGCAGCAGCACAATTTCATGGTTTACAATTAAAGGCGGATTCCGATTTTTACCGGGTGTTTCGGGGAGCGAGAGGGCGGCAAACGGCAGGTAATTGAGAATGCCATCGCCAACTATCAGCAGGCGTTTTTGAGCGAGTTGTGCTGCTACGGGCTGTAAAATAATTTGACTGAGCGTGTTGTTAGCTTCAGCAACTCGATCGGGAATGTTTCGGTAGCGCGGGTTAGTCACAGCATCGCGGAAATTGCGGGCGGCTTTTTCGATTTCGGCACGTTTGGGCAATTCATAACTGGTGATACTGGTTTTAGTCACAGCCCACAGATAGCTGCGCTCTTTCCCCAAAGAATACTGGAGTAAAATAGTATTGCGATCGAGGATTTGTTGTTGAATCTGTGCCAGGGTTAAAGGTTGCGGTTGGGTAAGGGCGGCGTACCGGGGACTGGTAGAGCGGATTTGGGCTTGAATGTCCTGATATTCTCCTAGTAAAGTTTGCCGCTTTTGGTCTAGTTCTGCTTGTTGTTCAGAGGTATGATTGGGGCGGCTTATAGTTTCGATTCGGCGTGTTTCTAAGGCATCGAGTTGCTGTTGTAAATTGCGTTCTCGCTGCAATAATTCCGGGGCTACACCTTGGCGAATATCGGCGTTTGCTTCTTGAAGAAGTTCCAATAAAGTGCGGGCGCGGGAGCGTTCGCTAGCTTGAAAGGCTTTTGTATCGTAACCAGAATTGGGTTGCGTTTTGTGCAGTTGCATTAACAGGTGAATGTAGAACTGGTAATAGTCCTGCACGGTGGCAAAGTATGAGATGCGGAGCTCGTGGTTGGTAATTTTGGTGCGGAGGTTTTCGATGATTTTGATGGAGGTTTCAATGTCAGTCAGGGCTGCGATTAAATTGCCTCGATCGCCTTTGATATTAGCGATATTGTAGAGGGTGAGGGCTTCCCCAGGACGATCGCCCACAGCGCGAAACAGCGGCAGGGCTTGGTTGAAATATTCTTCTGCTTTCTGCTGTTTTCCCAATTCTGAGTAAGTAGTACCTGTATTGTTGAGGGTGAGGGCTTCTCCACGCCGGTCGCCCGCTTTTTGTCTCAAATCGAGGGCTTGTTTGTAGTAGTCGAGGGCTGTTTGTTTTTCTCCCAAATCTGAATAGACTAAGCCAATATTGGTGAGGGTAGTTGCTTCTTTAGCGCGATCGCCCATAGCGCGGAATAAGGGAAGGGCTTGGTTGAAATACTCTTTTGCTTTCTGTTTTTCTCCTAAATCGTTGTAGGCTAAGCCGATGTTGTTGAGTGTGGTGGCTTCCCCAGTGCGATCGCCCAAAGATGTGTCGCTGTTTGCGGGTATGTTCGAGATGTTGCTGAGGTTGATACTTGCTTCAGGGCGATCGCCCATTTCCCGAATTAGGGAAAGGACTTGGTTATAGTAGTCGATGGCTTGCTGTTTCTCTCCCAAAGCATAGTAGACGGCGCCGATATTGTTGAGGATGACGGCTTGTTTAGGGCGATCGGCTAAAGTCCGATTCCAAGAAAGCGCTTGCTTGTAGTAGTTCAGGGCTTGCTGTCTGTCTCCTAATCTATTAGTAATGAAGCCCATTTGATGCAGCGTGTAAGCTTCCTTCTCCCGATTTCTAAGCATTTGATAAAGCGAACGTGCTGCATCAAACTTTTGCAATGCTTCCTGGTAAGATGCTCCTATTTCGCGATCGAATAATCGCCTAGCTTCCTGAACCAATCGGTCGGCTTCATCTGTTTTTTGGTTTAATAGTTGTTTGTTTTTCTGAATTAATCGATCGGCTTCCCCATCCGGGATTTGATTTCTACTGAGATCGAGGGTTGTCAGATTTACCAATCCCGCTAAAGGTTTGGCATCTGCAATTTGATTTCTACTGAGGTCTAGGGCGGTCAGATTTGTCAATCCCGCTAAAGGTTTGACATCTGCGATTTGATTGGATGCGAGAAAAAGCAGTATCAGATTGGTCAATCCTGATAATGGTCTAACATCTGCAATTTTATTCCCACTTAAATAAAGAAAATTTAACTCAGTCATTCTCGATAAAGATGTCACATCTACAATTTGATTAGATGCGAGGGACAGCCCTGTTAGATTAGTCAATCCAGCTAAAGGTTTTACATCTACGATTTGATTGGCTTCGAGGAAAAGCTCTGTCAGATTAGTCAGTCCCGATAATGGTTTCACGTCAGAGATTTGATTGAAATTGAGGACGAGAAATCTCAGATTAGTCAGTTCCGATAAGGGTTGCACATCTGTTATTTGATTTAAACTGAGGTTGAGCTTTCTCAGATTGGTTAATTTTGATAATGGTTTGATATCGACTATTTGATTGCGAATTAGGGAAAGTTCTGTGAGATTAGTCAGTGTTTTTTGAGCGCGATCGCACTCTTGTGTTTTTGCTTTTGATAGCAACACCTCCACCGTATGTCTGGCTTCAGGGGTCAAATTCTCTTTGTTGGTACAGAAATCAGCAAAACTTTCAAATGTCTTGGGATTTGGCGCGGCGGCAGATCCCATCAGGATAGTCGCACCTACAGCTAAGCCCCAACGCCCCCAAATCGAAAGTATGAGATTCATAAGCACTCGCTCAAAAAAGACATGATTAGCTGCTATCATAATCTATCGCACCTTGTGATGCGCGCTTTTCCTTCCTGCTTGCCAATTAGATGGGGAGCATTTGGTGAAACAATAGTCGCTACTGCTTCTCGCTGCACTCTCCAAGCATGATTAGAAACCGGGTTTAAGAAACTGAGTTTTTCCAAAAAACCCGGTTTCTCCTCAAAAATTCGGTTTCTGCACAAGTCCTATTTTACGTTACTCCCAACTCAGGAATTTAAAATTAGCGATCTCTATAAAATCTAGCATCTACTATTTTCTGCTGTTTTATGAAACTCAACAAAAAACAATTCAACAAATCTACTTTGGTTTTTTGCTTAGGAATGTTCGCTGTATTACTCCTATCTTTAACTCTCCGATTTTGGGAACTAGAGCGATTTAACACTTTAGTATTTGACGAGGTTTATTATGCTAAATTTGCCAACGATTATCTCACAAAAACTCCTTTTTTCAACGCTCACCCACCTCTGAGCCAGTACATAATTGCGATCGGCATTTGGATCGGCACTCACCTTCCCTTCGGCAAAACCGCCGTCAACAGTATGGCTGGTTCCCTGCTTTCCCCTTGGGATTACCGCTGGCTGAATGCTCTTACAGGTTCCTTTATTCCCCTAGTTGTGGGAGGGCTAGCTTATCAGCTAGTTCGGCGCCGCACCTTTGCTTTTCTTGCTGCTTTGTTTATCGCCTGCGACGGTTTGTTTTTAGTTGAGTCTCGCTACGCGCTGAACAACATTTATCTAGTTTTGTTTGGAATTTTAGGTCAGTTATTTATTTTAAAAGCCGTAGAAGCAGAAGGCAAAAAGCGCTGGCTTTGGCTGGTACTCTCCGGGATAGGTTTCGGCGCATCTGCGGCTATCAAATGGAACGGATTGTGGTTTCTTTTCGGTACTTATCTAATTTTAATCTGTGCTTGGGCAGTCCGTGTTATCCAGGGTAACAGAGGAAATGAAGAACAAAGCCGCGAGGTAGATTCACCTTTAATTCCTGCCGAAAGTCCCGTACAAAAACTGACTAAACTCAATTTTATAGAACTCTGCTTGAGTCTAGCTATTATTCCTCTTCTAGTTTACAGCATCTCTTGGATTCCTCACCTGCACTTTAATCCAACTCCCAATTTCTGGCAGATGCAAACGGAAATTTTGACTTATCACCAGCGGATTAAAAGCGGCCCAGATGTACATCCTTACTGTTCCACGTGGTACAGTTGGCCTTTGATGCTGCGCCCCATAGTTTACTTCTACAAAACTGCTAGCAGCAATGCCCAACCAGATCCGGTTTTGCCGCCTTTACCTGAAGGTGCAACTCAGGCAATTTTTGACGTTCACGCAATGGGAAATCCATTGCTTTGGTGGCTGTCAACCTTAGCTTTACTGCTAGTAATAGGAGTTTTAGTTCACCGGATTTTGGTGTGGCTGCAAACGCGCAACGAGGCTTCTGTTGAGACGATAGAACAGCAGCGGCCGATTTTGTTTCCGCCGACTGCTGAAATGTGGCTGGGGTTATATTTAATAGTTAATTGGGCCGCTAATTTGCTGCCTTGGGTGAAGGTGACTCGCTGCATATTTTTGTACCATTATATGGGCTGTTCTGTGTTTGCAGCCTTAGCACTTGCTTGGTGGGTTGACAGGTGGCTGCACAGCCCTCAAACTAGACTCCGAGGGATGGGGGTAACAATTATTTTTCTGGTTTTGGGTGCTTTTATTTTCTGGATGCCTATGTATTTGGGACTGCCTTTGTCGCAAATGGAATGGAAAATTAGGATGTGGTTGCCATCTTGGGTTTAAGTTAGAAATAATTCTTTTATTAACGGGCAAGATGCCGTTCCACAAGAAAATTAAGTTTTGTGGAACAGGCATCTTGCCTGTTCCTAACAAAGGTGCAAAAGGTAAGTTATAACATTTATTACCAAGGTGAGTTTGCAAAAGCGAGCATTATTTTTGATAGAGTGCTCGATAAACTGGTTCGCCCCGTTTCAGAGTAGCAATTTCTCTTTCAGTAGCAACAGGTAGGGGATTTTCTGCTAGCCAGTTGTCGCCGTTTTGACGTTGAAAACTAGGGTGAGATGAAAAGCGATCGCACATTTCCCTTTCTACTTCCTCAATATCTGACTGAATAAAAACTTCGCCGCCAATTCCCAGATAAATTGCCAATTCATTAACTAATTCCTGCTGCACCACCCGCCGTTTGTGGTGCTTTTTCTTGAACCACGGATCGGGAAACTGAATGCTAACTCGCTGCAAAATACCTGCGGGTAAAGTTTCTAAAATGGGCTTCAGGGAACTATTCGCATTGCAAAACAAATAGTGCAAATTTGTCAAGCCTTTTTCGTCCCGCCAAAGATTCGCCTCCTCTACCAGAGGTTCCCGAATTTCTAACCCGAGAAAATTCCAGTCAGTTTGTACTTGCGCCATGTGCCACAAAAACCTTCCTCTGCCGCAGCCGATATCTAAATGCAGGGGTAAATTTAAGTCGGCATAGATTTTAGTCCAATCCGGGGGACTTGCAGATGCTTGATATCTAATTGATAGGGGATTGACGTGTTCCCGCACTCTTACTCTTGCCAATGTTGCTGTCTCCTGAATGTATTTTTTAACCGCTGATGAAGGCTGATTAACGTGGATTAACGCCGATAAATATTGATTTTTGCGATATTGTTCAATACTTTTTAATTAATGAGCAATATTAAATTTCAGGGGAACAATTTAATATTGCTCATTATTGCATTAGGCTTCTGGTTCCATGCCTGCTGCTCTTAATTGTGCAGCTAGTCGATCGGCCCGCTGCCGTTCCCTTTCTACCATCTCTGCTCCCCACAATAACATCTCTCCGCTCTCATCCCACCAGCGCAACCAATATCCGGTTCTTTCGGCCTTTGTTCCCTGCCAAACACCCAAAAATAACCCAACTCCTTCTATCCAATAACGATTGTTTGAATCCGGCTGCTGTACTTGATATCGTCCTAATGAATTCAACTGATAGACTTCGAGAACTCCGGTGGCAGGTTCAAAAAGTGCATAGATTGGCACTCGCAATACTTGCTCGTAAAAAAACCATTTTCCCGGCGGATACGTTGGTTTTATTGAATATTCATCGTTGGCAGTAGCGGACAAAAATTCCATCACAATCGCCGGGACTTCCCCTTCTAAGTTGGGAGTGTAACTGCGGCGAATTTCTTGACTAGAAAGCGGCTGTACGTTGCGGGCATAAAACCAATCTGGAGCTTTGATTACTAGCTTGCTGTCTACTGTCGCACAAATTCCCATGTTTGGGGCAACTAATATTCCTGCTACTATTAGCCCCGCGATTTCTAAGATTTCTCGCAGGGCTGCGGCTAGCAAGGGTTGGTCGATATTTTCCACTGGTTCCTCGTCTAAAATGAAATCGTCTGGCAATTTTTCCCAGGTAATTTTTAAGTCTGCTGTACTGACTGTCATTGTATTTCACCTCTCAATGAGATTACTGAAGCGCGGCTCGCAATACTTCGCGATGAAAGAGCGATCGCCCTACTATAAATTTTATCCTGTCTGGCGATAATGCGTCGCCGTTGGCATAGTGTTCCATCCAGGTTTTGCTAATTAAATAAGGATCTTCTGGCAATTCTGATAATAAGTATCCCGGCATTTCTAACTCGTCCATCAATTGACTGACTTTCGGGTCGTAGCTGAGGGCAAAACAGCGGCATTCTTCGGATGCGGCCATAATTAAACTGTGGTAGCGCATCCCGATCGCCATTTCGACTCCCCGGAACACTCCTTTCAATTTTCTGGGGTCTTCTAAACTGAGGATGCGGCTTCTTTTGGGCAGCGCTTCGTGCAAATGTTGGGCAATCTCTAAGTCGTGAGACGCTTGAAAAGGCAGCAGCAAAATTAAGGTGCGAGTTGCTTTTTGAAAGTCAACTAAAGCTTGAGTTAAGATTGACAAACGGGCGGGAGTTAGTGTAGAATGAGAACGCAAACAAACAGCAACTCTGGGCGCAGGCAAATCCCACAAACCCGACACGGGAGAATTCTCCAAAGCCCACACGGGATCGGGCGCTAAAGTAAAGGGAATTTTCCAATCTGCAAGTAAAGTAGCTGAACCTTTATCCCGCACGCTGACGGCGGTGCATCCAGCAAAACACCGCTGAGATAACTTGCGAGTCATTTCCCGCTTTAAAGGGCCAATTCCCTGGGCCCAGGCAATAGTTTTTAAGCCCATCCGCTGCGCTATTCCCATCAAACCGCCATAATAGAAAGGGCTCGCAATGCTAGTAGCGTCTTGGATTAAACTACCGCCGCCCCAAATTAGCGCGTCGGAGGTGCGGAGTGCTTCGAGAACTTGGAACGCATTCATACGATCGCGCGCAGCTACCCCGTACCGCTGATTTGTCTCGACAGGATTGCCAGACAGGACGATCGGCGTCACGCCATCTGGTAACATTTGCAGTAGCGATGCCAACAGCGCCTCGTCGCCGCCGTTGCCTTTACCGTAATAGCCGCACAAAATTGCTCGCATTTCTACTCTTTTCTTTGTTTGTGATGGGGAATCTAACTATTTTAGATTTTAGATTTTAGATTTTAGATTTTTTTGATATTTGAGATTTGATCCTACTACCAAAAAAATTCTACTGTCAGCAAGCTTCAAGGCTTTACGTCATCAGTCAGCTCAAATCGCAAATCTAATAAAATTTCAACTCGCTAATCTAAAATTGTATGACCAGCCCAAAAACAGGTACAAGCCCCAACTTAAGTCGTGGATGCTCCTAAAATTTTAGACCAAAGCTCAAGCTCCAAGATTCATCTGTGGAGTAAATCTAAAATCTAAAATCTAAAATCTAAAATCGACTGACTCATCATACTTTATATGACAGTTGCGTAAGTCCCGATCGATAAATCTTTCATCTTCGTTCACGATACAAAAAATGCACGCTTTGTCAATTCCCACCTGGATTATTCACATCTCTAGCGTCGTCGAGTGGATTGCCGCCATCTGGTTAATTTGGACTTACGGCGAAGTCACTCAAAACCGAGCTTGGTGGGCCCTTTCCGCCGGAATGTTGCCCGCTCTTGTCAGCGCTATGTGCGCCTGTACATGGCACTATTTTGACAACTCTCCCGCCCTAGAATGGATCGTTACCCTGCAAGCGGCGATGACTCTCATTGGCAATTTTACTCTATGGGCGGCGGCTTGGTGGATTTGGCGATCGGCTCAGCCAGCAGAGAAAATTAAAGATTAAAAAAGGGAGAAACTAAGTGAAAAATAGCACTATTTGGGTAAACTTTGCGGCGAGTTTGCTTTTGTTGACAGCCGGATTTTTGCTTCCCAGCAAAGCCAGCAACATCCCTGTACAAGTCGCCCAACAGCCTAACTGCAAAAATCCTCAAACCACGCTAGAGATGAATGTCTGTTCCAGTCAAGAGTTTGAGGCTGCCGACAAAAAGCTCAATCAAGTCTATCAGCAACTGCAAGCAAAAATCAGCAGTAGACAAAAGCAGAGATTGACGGTGGCACAGCGTACTTGGATCAAATTTCGAGATGAAAATTGTGATTATGCAAAAGGGCAGTTTGAAGGCGGTAGTTTGGCTGCTTCTACCTACGGTTATTGCAGGGCCAGAGTGACGCAAGAACGGATTAAAGATTTGGAAGGTTATTTGAAACAAGCAAATTTGTAAAAGTTCGATCGCTATTGAGGGAGGTGCACACTGCTAACCCTAGGATATGGAACTATGGTTTTTATTGCACTTACCTAGTTAGCGAAAGAATTAGTAGCAATTAAACCTGCCTCAATCAACAATCGATCGAGACTGTCAACCAGTCCATCAAGAGAATGTAAAATTTGGCGATCGCCCGCAGGTAAGGAAATAGAATTAGTTAGACTGTGAATTTGGCTTTCCAAATCTTCAGGCAATTTTGAACACAAAGCTGTTGCCCTTTCTACCAGACGTTTTTCGCCCGGATGAGGAATAGAATTAATAGCAAAAACAATATCAAAATAACTGCCTAAAAAAGCGGCTGTTCGATGGATAATACTTACTGAATCGCGGCGCAAAACAGCGGATTCTAACTGGTGGCGAAATGAAAAAATCAGGTGGCGCAAAATCGGATAATTTTTGGCAATTACCGCTTGACGGAGTTGTTCGGGATAAGGTCGATCGACATTGGCTTGCAATTGCTGAAACCAACCGTCTCTGTCATACAATGATACTGAGGTGAGAACGTTCCACCAAAAACAGGTTGAATAACCTACTGATGCTTGATATTTGACCAGGACGCGATCGAGTTCTTCTTCGATCCATTCGGGCTGGCGGTACATAATATCTATACCGCAGCCAGTGTTAATATCTATCCACTCGTCCCCGGGTTCCCAAAATTGATTGTTGATTGCAATGCGATCGGAAAATTGTCTCGCTATTGCCTCCCGTATGTCAACAGGAATTTCCTCTTTAACATATACGTAAAAATCAAAATCCGACGACTCATCCGTAACTATCGTGGTTCGAGAACCTGCTAAAACGAGGGCTACAACTTGAGGCAAACTGCTAAACTGCTCCCCAATAGTTTGAGTCAGTGGGGGAATTTCTTTGAGAGCTAGTTGATAATTGTGCAGCATTTAATTACCTTGTTTTGCATTTAAAAAATCACAGCAAATGCTTAACTCTAGCACTCAATATTTTAACGCATAACTTTGAACTCGTAACTCAACAATTGATAATTGTTAACAAATACGGCAGAGGCGAACTGATGCGCTGTGGCATCGTATCCCCTACCACAATTATCTCAAAAGTAACATAAAACTTTGTTTTTTTATTTTACCCTTTGACACGCGGATAGTGTAGAATCTAAAATCTAAAATCTAAAATCTAAAATCCCTATGTCCTTCGTTGGTTTGCACATTCACAGCGATTATAGCCTGCTGGACGGGGCGTCTCAGCTACAGCAGCTCGCAGAACGGGCGGTGGAATTGGGGATGCCCGCGATCGCCCTTACAGACCACGGGGTGATGTACGGGGCGATCGAGCTAATCAAAGTTTGCCGAAATAAAAATATCAAGCCTATTATTGGCAATGAAATGTATGTCGTCAACGGCGACATAGAAGTCAAAGTTAGAGGTAGAAGAAAATACCATCAAGTTGTTTTAGCTAAAAATACCCAAGGTTATAAAAACCTCGTCAAACTAACCACGATTTCCCATTTAAAGGGAATGCCTGAAAGAGGTATTTTTGCTCGACCTTGCATCAACAAGGAACTGCTAAAACAATACTCCGAAGGTTTAATTGTCACCAGTGCTTGTTTGGGCGGGGAAGTTCCCCAAATGATTCTGCAAAACAAGCTAGATGCTGCCCGTGAAGTAGCCACATGGTATAAAGAAGTATTTGGGGAAGATTATTATATAGAAATTCAAGACCACGGTTCCCCGGAAGACCGGATTGTTAATGTTGAAATCGTCAAAATTGCCCGCGAACTCAACATTAAAATAATTGCCACCAATGATTCTCACTATATTTCCTGCAACGACGTAGAAGCACACGATGCTTTGCTGTGCATTAACACCAACAAACTGATTGAAGAAGACAAGCGGATGCGCTACAGCGGCACTGAATATCTTAAGTCTGCTATGGAGATGGCGCAACTGTTTCGAGACCATTTGGATGATGAAACAATCAAAGAGGCGATCGAAACCACTTTAGAGGTCGCAAATAAAGTATCGAGATACGAGCTCACAGGAGAAGCTCGGATTCCCACAATTCCAATTCCCCCAGAACATACAGCCGATACTTATGTAGAAGAAATATCCTGGCTGGGACTCTTAGAACGCCTCAAAGCCCGCACCAGAAATGAAATCCCCCCAGTCTACAAACAAAGGCTAGAATACGAACTGAAAATGCTTCAGCAGATGGGATTTTCGGAATACTTTTTAGTAGTTTGGGACTACATAAAATATGCGAGAGACAACGATATTCCAGTAGGACCAGGACGCGGTTCTGCCGCAGGTTCTCTAGTTGCCTACGTCCTCAAAATCACCAATATAGACCCCGTACACCACGGATTACTATTCGAGCGATTTCTCAATCCCGAACGCAAATCTATGCCAGATATTGATAGCGATTTCTGCATAGAAAGGCGGGACGACATGATTAAATACGTTACGGAAAAATATGGTAGCGAGCGCGTCGCGCAAATTATTACTTTCAACAGAATGACATCAAAAGCTGTCTTGAAAGATGTTGCCAGGGTGTTAGGTATTCCCTACAAAAAAGCCGACGAAATGGCAAAATTAATCCCCGTGTCCCGCGGAAAACCGGAAAAACTTAAAGTGATGATTTCCGATGAAACACCTGCACAGGAATTTAAAGACAACTATGAAAATACAATTTGCATAAATGCAGAAACTGGTACCGAAGTCCCCGTTCGTCAGTGGATTGACATGGCAATTCGCATTGAAGGAACTAACAAAACCTATGGTGTTCACGCGGCAGGTGTGGTAATTTCTTCAGAGCCGTTGGATGAACTTGTACCGCTGCAAAAGAATAATGAGGGGGCTGTGATTACCCAATATTTCATGGAAGATTTGGAATTTTTGGGGCTGCTGAAAATGGACTTTTTGGGATTGAAAAATTTAACAACGCTCCAGAAAACTGTTGATTATATTAAGCAAACCCAAAATCTAATTGTCGATCCAGAAATGCTACCTTCTGATATTGAGCGCAGAGCTCAAGAGACTTTTGGCAGAATCAAAAAGTTACCTGATGATGTAGATAAAACCTATAGACTTTTAGAAAGAGGAGATTTAGAAGGTATTTTTCAGTTAGAATCCTCGGGAATGCTGGATGTAGTGAAAAAACTCAAACCTTCCTGTCTGGATGATATTTCTTCTATTTTGGCACTTTACCGACCCGGCCCGCTGGATGCAGGTTTGATTCCTCAGTTTATTGACTGCAAGCACGGTAAAACAGTTGAGTACGATCATCCGTTATTAGAGCCTATTTTAAAAGAGACTTACGGAACACTTTGCTTTCAAGAGCAAATTATGCGGATGGCTCAAGAGTTGGCGGGCTATTCTTTGGGACAAGCTGACTTGCTGCGGCGCGCAATGGGCAAGAAGAAAGCTGATGAAATGCAGAAGCAAAAAGAAACGTTTATCGATGGGGCAACTAAGAATGGAGTTAGCCAAAGAATTGCTGATAAACTGTTCGCGCAGATGCTGCAATTCGCTGAATACTGTTTTAATAAATCCCATTCAATGGCCTATGCGTACATCACGTATCAAACTGCCTATTTAAAGGCGAATTATCCTCTAGAATACATGGCTGCACTGCTGACTGCTAACAGGGGCGATCAGGATAAAGTACAGAAATATATTGCCAATTGTCTCAAGCTGGGTATTGAGGTTGAGCCGCCAGATGTTAATAGCTCTGAACTTACTTTTACACCGATGCCGAAACAGATGACTGGCTCTGCAAAAGATAAAATTTTGTTTGGAATTTCTGCTGTCAAAAATGTGGGAGAAGCGGCAATTGAAAATATTTTGGCGGCGCGGCAGGAAGGGGGTAAGTTTAAATCGCTGCCGGATTTGTGCGATCGCGTAAATCTCCATTCTGTCAACCGCCGCGCTCTAGAAGCTTTAATTCAATGCGGAGCTTTTGACAAAATTGACGACAACCGTCATCAATTAGTAAACGACCTCGAAGGGGTAATGAAATGGGCGCAGGACCGCAAAAGAGATCGAGAAAGCGGGCAAGGTAATCTCTTTGACTTGTTAGGTACGAATAGCTTTGGCAAGTCGGTCAATACCTATGAGTCTGCGCCAAAATCTAAATTGGTTAAAGATTTTGACAAACAGGAGAAATTGCGCTTAGAAAAAGAATTGCTCGGTTTTTATGTATCAGAACATCCCCTAAAGTTTCTGATTCAAGTAAACCAAGACCCCGATGTTGTGACTCTCGAACAGTTAGCAGATAAAAAGGGGAAAGTAGCGGTTATTGTCATGCTCAGCGCTATTAAACTTGTAGTAACAAAAAAAGGCGAGGCGATGGCTATTTTGCAATTAGAAGATTTGACACATCAAATAAAAGCTGTTGTGTTCCCCAAGGCTTACGAACAAGTGAAACCTTACATTGTAGAGAATGCGATCTTACAGATTAGTGGAAAAATTGAGAAAGATGGCGAGGAAATTCAGATAATTGTAGACACTGCAAAGCCGGTTGAAACAGTACAGGTTACAGAGGAAATCGAGAGGGCGGAACCGGAAATAAACAACCCTTGGCCGGCGGAACCAGTCAACGTTGTACGATCGACAAAACCTGTCGAAGTTTTAGAAATGGTGATTGTCAAGCTGACACCGCAGCAAGTACAAGACGGGAAAAAACTCAATTCCCTCAAAGCTATTTTGCAAGAACTTTCCAATCGTGGAGAAGGTGCTAGCGTTTCTTTGGGGGGAATTGTTGTCGGTGAATATTCCTGTCAACCCCTTCGGATTAGCCCTCAATTGTGGGTGCAAGATGGCGAGGGAACTGTTAGCCGTCTTAAGTCGGCTGGATTTGATGCTTGGGTTTTTCCTCTAGACAATCGCGGGGATGCTGCGGTGTTTCGAGAAATGCGATCGCAACTTAATGTACACTCTTGGGCCAGTCGTTTACTTGACATTGACGCCGATCGCCTTCACAAGTATCTCAATTATCTCGCCCAATTAAACAGACGCCCGCCAAACTAACACTTCGCCGCCATCGCCACCGGTGACTAAAGTTTGACCGTCAGGACTAAAAGCCACCGGATTGCACCCAGCAAGACTGCACAAACATTCTCCTGTTTGCAGGTTCCAGAGTTTCACCGTACCGTCTCGACTGCCGCTAGCCATCGTTTCGCGATCTGGACTAATCGCCACCGAAATCACCGCATCAGAATGCCCGTTCAAAGTATTAATCAATTCCCCTGTATCGGCATTCCACAATTTAATAGTAGCGTCGGCACTTCCACTGACAATCGTCTTTCCATCTTGACTAAATGCGATCGCATAAACCCAATCTGAATGACCGACAAAAGTCCGTACACTCTCCCCAATACCTACAAGCCACATCTTGATAGTTTTGTCAGCACTGCCGCTGGCAAGCATCATACTTTGAGGGCGAAAACTAACAGATAAAACCTTGTCAGAATGTCCCGACAGTTTTTGAACCAATGCTCCGTTGCGCTGGTTCCACAATTTAATACTCTGGTCGCCGCTAGCACTCGCAATCGCTCCCGAGTCGCAACTAAAAGCCACCGAGTACACGGAGCCGTAGCGGTGACTGTACGGCGAACCAAAATCGCTGTAAAATTCGCGAATCATCGCCTTTTTATCCAGCTTCCACTCAATGACTTTCCTGTCAAAACTGCCGCTAACCATCATTCTCCCATCTGGGCTGATTGCCACAGCATCAACCCTGGCGGAATGGCCGAAAAAAGTATGGATGAATTCACCTGTTGGCAGGTTCCACAGCTTAATTGTTTTATCGTCGCTGGCGCTCGCGAGAATATTGCCTTGAGGATTAATAACAACAGCATTAACCGAGTCTGAATGACCGTGGAGAATGCGCGCGCACCGCCAGTTATTAGACAATAATTGCGGATTGCTAGCGGATGGCGCAACATGAACATTTTGGGCCGGCGCGGCCGATACGGCGGTTGCTGTATTTGGCTGCGAGTTAGTTAATGGCGAATTTATAGCTATTTTGGTTCGATAATTATAAGAAATTTGAGAACGGGGATATTGCCCAAATTTTACCAAGTCTTGCAGCACTTCACCAGCGGACTGATATCGATCTTTTACCGAATCTTTGAGCAATTTATTCAAAATAGTTGCTAATTTTTGGCTGACTTTTATGCCTTTTTGCGCCAAGTGCGATCGCCAAATCCATTTGCATTCCAAAGCATCGAACAAATCATTCAGTACCGCCCCAGTTAGCAGGTGAATGCAGGTAACGCCCAAACTGTAAAGGTCGCTCGCCGGATACGCTTTGCCGCTGCGAATTTGTTCGATCGGCGCATAGCCAGCAGTTCCAGTTATCGTCCCTGTTTTCGCCTCAGAAATGCCGGTAATGTGCTTAGCAACTCCAAAATCTACTAGCACAAACTGACCCCCCCTCGCCTTCCCCTGTACAGCAGGGGATTCAGCAACAATTATCCCTTCTATACCAGCAGAAGATTGAGGTAAAGTTGCCCCTCCTTTTTCTTTACCAGGAGTCGAGCTGCCATATCCCGCCGCCCACAAGGTTTGGGGAGTTCTCCGCACAATATTTTCCGGCTTAATATCGCGATGAATCACCTGCTGCTCGTGAACAAATTGCAAAACAGGCAACAAATTGATCAACAATTCCCAAATCTGTTCCTCGCTAAAAGCACCCCGCTGCTGCAACTCCTGAAACAAATTATTCCCCTCGATTAACTCTTCCACAAGATACAGACGTTTGGCTTGTTCAAAAGAAGCCAGCAAACTTGGAATCTGCGGGTGTTCTCCGAGTTCGTGCAGCCGATGAGCTTCTTGTTTGAACAGTGCAGTTGCCTTTTCTAATTCTTCCTTCTCTTGAACGTGGGGGAAAAATTGTTTGATGGCGCAGCGAGTTTTCAACCTATCTTCATCGACAGCTAAAAAAGTTCTGCCAAATGTTCCTTCACCGATAGGTTGAATGGCGCGGTAACGCTCTTTCAGTAGCAATTTAGAGCCGCACGCCAGACAAAAATTGCTTGAGTCAGCATTCTGCGGCTTTTGGCAATGGGGATTGAGGCAATAGCTCATCTTTTTTCCGGCCTGGAGATTCCCACCACAGCTAAACTTAGCAACATGGTAGTCTGTTTCCACTCACGCCCAGAGCACCATTCTCGATAATAACTGAGAAACTGGCTTTCTCAACCCAAAATCTCGGCTCTCAGGTTGAGCCTGTGGCAAGAAACCAAGGTGATGACACTAGAAGTGCTTGATGTGAGTTTCCATATATTCTAATGCTTTCCTAAAATTTTGCAGGTTGGCGGAGCACCAACTGGTATGTCAACAGTTAACTGTTAACTGCGGCTATTCGGGAGCATTTCTGCGGAGAGTAAATACAAAACTGAGATGATCCCGGCTATTCTCCCCCATCTAGAAGACACTCTTGCTCCCCGCCGCCATTCTGTGAGGATGCTTTGGCTTTAATCACCGCTTCCCTAAAGCCTAAAACTACTAAAATATTGGCAATTGTTAAGAATAATTCCGCAGAACCGTGCAGCCAATCGACATTTGCTAGCGACTCGTTGTAGGCAACTTTTGCGTAAATTGCGGCGGGAATAGTCACAGCCACAAAAACGAGAGTGCCGTAAAATCCCATCAGAGCTAAACGGGGTGTTTTTCCCGAGCGAGTCAAAAACCAGAGAAATCCCAAGTAGGGAAATAGAGACAGAACAAATAAAGTTTCTTTGGAAATCATTAGTAATTGGTGAGCAACCAGATACTATGATAAATTAAAAAATCCCAAATTAGTGTGAATAATTTTGAACTTTTAATTTTGAGTTTTTAATGTTTAATTCGACAGAGGCACCGGTTGCTCTCGAACCGCTAGAGAATCACCCAAGCTCATAGCTTTTAAGCAAAGCCGCAGCAGGTCGGAAGTATTCAAAACCCCTCACGCACATGAAGACAAAACCCGGCACTCGTCCCCTAACACGGTTTTTAGCATAACACATTTTCAACCGTGGCAGTCTGTTAATTGTCTCTCACCCCAAAGCTATCGAGCAATTATAAACTGAGACAGTTC
The DNA here is from genome assembly GCF_013179805.1 of Microcoleus asticus IPMA8. Lineage (GTDB taxonomy): Bacteria > Cyanobacteriota > Cyanobacteriia > Cyanobacteriales > Microcoleaceae > Microcoleus > Microcoleus asticus. Next base: position 24,959 of record NZ_SRRZ01000015.1, read on the forward strand.
CCAAGTTTTCGGTCTGCTAGGCATTAAGCAAGGATGGTTCAAAACCTCTAAATCCAAGCAGCGTTTTCTATCTGCTGCGATAGTTTCCTTCAGCTTAGCATCAAAATCAAAATACGGACCGCAATCTAAAATTTTGAGTTCCAACCGTCCCTTAAACACCATAATTTCCAGTTTAACAGGAGTTTCAACTGGCAGATTTTTGTGAGCGTGGCGAACTGCATTAGTGAAACCTTCAGCCAAAGCTAACTGAAACTTCCACCAAACCTCATTAGGTATCGATAAATCTTTCAACTGCTCAAACCACTCCAAAACTATAGTTAAAGCATTCACATCTGTGTTGACTTGCAGGCTAATGTGTTGAACACAACTTTCATGCAGTTCTTGTTCCTGCTGTATTTCATTCTGCCAATCCCAGGTATTTAAGCAATTCATTAACTCATCTAAAATGCTAGCATTTTTTATATTTTGCGATCGATTGCGACCTTCTACTTCGTAACTTTTGCTCAGGGACAAACAATTTCGACCGTCGAGAGTCCGTGTGTAACTTAGCTCGTCTGCAACCTGCCACATGAGTTTGATCCCCCTGCCGCCCTCTGCAAGTTGATCTATGCTGTTCGACATCTATTTTCCTCGTCTGAAAGTGTTAGCTGTACCCAATTTTATCACCCGCCGAGACACGCGGTATTTTTTTGATACTTCTTGGCTCGGTATTATTTCGGGGGTCACACCAGAATGCTATCTTTTTTACAAAAGGCAACGCATCAGCAATATGTCTTAAAAGTCTAAGCCAATTGGCTTATTTACCGATCGCCTGTACGGAGAACGATCGCCCTACGCAGCACAATCCAACTGCATCGAGTACAAATATTTATCCGCTGTCGGAGTCAGCCACTTGCTGCAGCCGTCGCAAGCTCCAGAATCCCTGGCATTCAGCGCCGGCTTCCTGCCGTGGGAAGCTGCAAGGGAGCCTGGAAGTGCGCGATCTCATCCCCAAGGCGTAGGTAATATCCGTAAGCGCGAGCGCGATCGAACCTTATACCGTCGAGCCGCGTCAATCCACTAAATTAGGACTTGCGCAAAAAACCCGGTTTCTGCTAAGAATATTGGGTTTGACAGCGAGGAATTAACGAGGAAACTGAGTTTTTAGTGCCCCGCGTGTAAGTCCAGCAGACAAATCGGTGATGAAAGGCAGTTACAGGACTTACCCAGACTATGACCAAAATCAACCTAAAAATTCTCGCTGCAGCAATACTGCTACTCCCATTTTGCGCAGCAATTCCCTTACAAGCTCAAAATCTGTCTCTACTTAAGCGGCTGCTAGAAACAAGAGGATGTCCCGGATGCGACTTATTTGGTGCTTCCTTGAGCCGTGCAGATTTGTTTGGCGCTTCCTTGAGCCGCGCCACTCTCAGCAGGGCCGACTTAGTTGATGCCGACTTGACTGCGGCTGACTTAATGGAAGCTAATTTAAATAACGCCAACATGAGAAACGCCTTTTTGACCGACGCCGACCTCAGCAAAGCCGACATGAGCAGGGCAGACATCAGGGGAGCCAACTTAGAAAATGCCAACCTCAGCGAGAGTTTTCTTCTAGACGCATCCCTCCAGTTGGCTAACTTAAAATGCAGTAATTTGAGCGCCGCCAAACTAAGTCGAACCGATCTGAGAAATGCCGATTTAAGCGGTGCAAATCTCACCGGTGCAGACCTCAAAGAAGCCGATTTAAGCGGTGCAAATCTCAGCGGTGCAGACCTGAGATCTGCCGACTTGAGGGATGCGAGATTGAACAAAGCTAATCTCACAGATGCCAATCTTTGTGGTGCCCGGATGCCAAACCAAAAAATATCTCGGCGAGGCTGCGAAGTTAAGAAAGAACAAGCGATAAGCACGAACAATTACTGTAATTACTGCTATGCCTTGAATGACTGGTGGCTTAATGTATTAAGGTTTTACTAAGCAGTATCATCGCGATAACTGCTCTGTTTCAGATATGTACTGTTAGAAAGAAGTGCGAGCAGGCGGTACAGATATTCAACTGAACCTGTTACCGCCAACAGCTTTTATCTAGTTTGAAGAACCTAAAAATTGGCTCAGTATTTGCAGATATTCTTCGCCGCCGATATGTGCCACATTAGTGTGACCTCCATCAGGAACTATGTAAAGCTGTTTGGGTTCAGGTGCTGCATCAAACAGTTTTTTGCTCATTTCCACTGGAACTACTTTGTCAGCAGCCCCGTGAATAAACAGCACAGGCATTTGCAGCCGATCGACTTTTGAAAGAGAATCAAACCGCTGTGTCAGCAAAACATCGATCGGAAACATCCAAAACAGCCCTTTTTGGAAATTCACCATCGCCCGTGTCGAAGTAAAAGAGCCTTCTACGATTAACCCCGCCGCCTCCGGGTGACGCACGGCTAGATCGATCGCGATCGCCCCTCCCAAAGAATGACCGTAGATATAAATTTGATTCGGGTTAATCCCCCGCTGTTTCACCAAATAATCCCAAGCAAGTTGAGCATCCTCATAAACCTGAGATTCGCTCGGAAAATCGCCCTGGCTTTTTCCATAACCGCGATAATCCATCACAAATACCGACAAACCTAATCGATGAAATCGATGAGCGTGTTCGACATTTGATCCCACATTTGAAGCATTGCCGTGCAGGTACAAAACTACCCCCCCTAACCCCCCCTTGTTAAGGGCGGGAACCGCAGCGATGACCCGTTTGTCACTTTGGGGCGCAGCCAGAAACGACTCCTCCTTTCTGGCTCCACCCCTTGCTAAGGGGGGGCTGGGGGGATTTTCCGAGGCAGGAATCCACCACCCGTGCACGCTTTCCACCGCGCCTGTTTTAGTTGAAATTGGCAGCCAGACATCTTGATATTTCAACTGAAAATCATCTGGCGTAGTTTCGATCGCGCGCGCGGGAAAAAAGATAAACTTACCTTGTGCTACAAATAGGAATACACAAGCAGCAGAATAAGCAACGGCCAAAACTATCCCAAAAGCTATTAGCGATTTAGACAAAAGGAATACTAGCAACTTGTTCATAGATAGAGCACGCGGGAAATTAGAGATCGCTCAAAAGCTAATGGCAAATGATTAATTCAGACAATTAGCCAAGATCGATTACTAACTTCCGCTGCCGCATTCCGCCGAATTTCAAAAATTAATGCAATTCAGGGTGGTGCAAGTGCCAATTCGTAGACTGTTCGTAAGCGTGAGCCACTTGAAACAGCCGAGATTCTTGCAAAACATTACCAATTAGTTGTATACCCACTGGCAGTCCTTTATCATCAAATCCGCAGGGCAAACTCAAAGCTGGTAAACCAGCAAGATTCACCGGAATAGTCATCAAATCTGACAAATACATACTCAGGGGGTCATTAAATTTTTCCCCTGCCTTAAATGCGGTAGTAGGAGCAGTGGGACAGACTAAAACATCAACTTGAGAAAAAGCTTTTTCAAAGTCTTCTTTAATCAAAGTCCGAACTTTTTGAGCTTTTAGATAATAGGCGTCGTAATATCCAGCAGACAACACGTAAGTACCGATCGCAATCCGGCGTTTAACTTCCGCACCGAACCCTTGAGAGCGAGTTTTGGCATACATATCCAAAAGATTATCGGAGTCTGGAGACCGAAAACCGTATTTGACTCCATCATATCGCGCCAAATTTGCCGAAGCTTCCGAGGGAGCAATAATGTAGTAAGTGGGCAAACCGTAGCGGAACCGGGGACAAGAAATGACTTGAATTTCTGCGCCCAATTGTTGAAATTGCTCGATCGCCTTAGTAACAGCGTCTTTAACCCCCGAGTCCAACCCGACACCAAAAGTTTCTTTAATTACACCAATTCTAATCTGACCCTTCGGTCGCAAACTGGGTCTTAAAGCTTGGGCGTAGTCAGGAATTGGGACATTAAGACTCGTGGAATCTCTCGGATCGTAACCCGCGATCGCCCCCAACAAAATCGCCGCATCCTCAACAGTCCGGCCAAAGGGCCCGATTTGATCGAGAGAAGAAGCATAGGCGACCAAACCGTAGCGAGAAACCAATCCATAAGTCGGTTTCAGCCCCACCAAACCGCAAAAAGCAGCAGGTTGGCGGATTGAGCCGCCTGTATCCGAACCCAAACTCACGACACATTCTTCGGCGGCTACCGCTGCGGCAGAACCGCCAGAAGACCCTCCGGGCACGCGCTCCAAGTCCCAAGGATTTGCGGTAACTTGATAGGCAGAAGTTTCTGTCGAGCTCCCCATTGCAAACTCGTCCATATTCGCCTTACCCACAATCACCGCACCGGCTGCTTGGAGTTTCGAGACGACGGTTGCATCGTAGGGAGGCACAAAATTCTCCAAAATTCGAGAGGCGCAGGTTGTGGGAACGCCCTCGGTACACATATTGTCTTTAACGGCGATCGGGATGCCGGCCAACAGGCCAATTTGCTCTCCGGCTGCGATTTGGGCATCCACTTTGTGGGCCTGCGCCAATGCGCTGTCTGCTGTCACGCACAGAAAGCTTTTCAACTTCGGCTCTAGCTGGGTAATTCGGTCTAATGCTTCTTGAGTAATTTCCACAGCCGAGCGTTCTTTATTGACCAGTTGTCGGTGCAACTCGCGGATGGATGCCATGCTCGTACCTTTATCATTTCTACTTTGAGACAATACAGTTAATATAACTGGCAATTGCACGCACTTACAGCTATTCGGCAAAGTCCGCTATTTTTGTGGCTTTGTTCGATCGCGCGATCGACCCTTTTACATACAATAGATTAAATTCTCAAAATCGCACCAGACAAAAAATATCGCTAGAGCTTTTTACCTAATGTTTTAAAAAATAAAGAATGCAACTGTATTAGGACTTAGGCAAAAAGTGGTTTGACGTGTTAATTATAAGGGTAAGGCGCGCAATGCGCCGCCTACATAATTAAGTTCTGCTTCCACAACTGTGTATGCAAAATTAAAATCCTTATAAAATTACCCATCCCGAATTCTTTAATCTAAAATCTAAAAGCAAATTAGCCCTTTCCAAAATTTAAAATTTCTCACCCAGGTTATATTCGACGCAACCAATGATTTAGCGTATAAAAATATCAAAAAAAATAAATTCCTTCCCGATTGTTGCTGCTACCCTTTATGGGGAATATAACCAGATAATCTTGGCAAGATTGCTCCTGAGCTCTTACTCCTTTCGCTAGATACAATTAATCCATAGTTTAAAAGCATATTTAGATATCAAGCGGATTTCAACTTGGATTACCCCCCTGATAGTCCTGAAAAAACTGAAGAAGAAATAGAAACTTATTAACCAATACGCTTGAGTCAACACTGTTTATTGCCCGGAGATCCCCCTCGTATACCCCCAATCGTTGGGGGGATGCAAGATCGAGTTCTTGTTGCCTCCTTGGTTCGGGGGGCTAGCGAGGATCGGGCTTAACTGAACCGTATTGACTTATGAGCAACAAGGTATTAGCTTGTAGCTGCAACTTCAAAAAGAATTATCCCCAGATAATGAAGTGCGCTATTCTAGCCAAAAATTACGAAAAGTTATCAGTCATCCGAGTGAATTAATGGCTGCAGCGTAATTACAAAAAAGATCGAGCTTTTCGCATCCACGCCCATTGTGCCACGGGTCAAAAAGCCGATCGGAAATGTGGGGTTCACAAAAAAGCTCGGAACGCTCACCGCCACGCCGAGGTCTTTTGTTAGGCGCACCTGCAAAAAAACAGCAGTGTTTCCTCACCTGCATCTATCTGCGTGCATCAGCAGCAAAAAAAGCTAGGTATTTGCCCCCACGATCCCCAGGAAAACAATTTCATCCGGAATTATCCCCAAAACCAAAGATATATGGTAAGAAGTTCCCGATGCCCCGTTGGAGGAATGCCACCTAAAGCTCACTTAGAATCCCACCTGACGGCAGAGGAACTCAAACTTCGCTACCGGCAGGCACAAAACACCACAGAGTCGCGCCGCTGGCACTTGCTGCTCTTAGTTTCCCGAAATTGGACTATCAAACAAGCAGCCCAAGTCGTAGGTCTCAACTACGACTACGCCAAAGAAATTGTCCAGCGCTATAACCGAGAAGGCCCTAACTCTGTCAGGAACCGCAGCGGAGACCGCCAGCCCCCTCCTGCGAAATCCTTGCTGAATCCTGAACAGCAAGAAGAACTGCGACAAGCGCTGCAAGGATCTGCCCCCGACGGCGGAGACTGGACAGGCCCCAAAGTAGCTCGCTGGATTGCCGAAAAAATCGGTAGCGATCATGTCTGGCCCCAACGCGGCTGGGATTACCTCAAGCGGTTGGGTGCTGACTGGCGACGGCGGCGCAGAAAGTAGATAGTTTGCAATATTTAGAGGGGGTTGATTTCCTTCGTGCGATCGCTCCCTTTATTTTGGTTATCTTAGCGCAGCGGCGCAATCAAACGATTTTAGATTTTAGATTTTAGATTTTAGATTTTAGATTTGTTCTCCTATCTAAAATCTTAAACCGTTTGACTGATGTAACAATAGCTGCTTATATAGAATTTGGTTGTGTTGAGGATGTTAAATATGCGAGGGATCAGGCCTTTTTTGTCGATCGCTAACAAGACTTTGGCAGTAGTAGCTGGCATCGGACTGGTTCAGATGTTAACAATCGCAAGTTCATTCTCTCAATCATCTAACCCGCGTTCCTTAGACGAACTCTACAAAATTCGCGATCGGCTCGTCAGCGAATTAGAACAGCCCCCCTCTCCCTCCCCAGAACCAACCCTGCTCTCCCGCTTAGTTCCCGTCGCCACAAATCCTCAAGAACAAGTCCTACAGCAGTTGCAGGCGGTGGAAGCTCAAATATTAGTAGAACAGAGGGCTAACGACAACTTACAGCAAGCAGTCCGTTTAGCCAACCGAGCCGTAGAAACTACACGGCAGCAAAATCAGTCGATCGAATCTTCGCAGCAAACTCAATTTTTGTGGCATCAGGCCCTCAACAACTTGCAGGAAGTTCCTCAAAATTCATTTTTAGCTTCTCTCACTGCCTCAAAAACTCAAGAATACCGGGAAAATTTAACAGCAGCAACCTCTCAAGTGCAGCAAGCAAAATCTGATTTTTTGGCTGCGGTTGCCCGGGAAAGCGGTTTGTCTGGGCAAGCTTCGATCGGCATTTGCCACCTTTCTAGAGAGTGCGTGCACCTGCGGGGCGATGTACCTCCTATCAGTCCGGCCAGCTTAATTAAATTGCCAATTGCTGTCGCCCTGATGCAAAAAGTCGAAAAAGAAAAAATTAGTCTGAACCAGGAAGTATTCGTCAGTCGCGGTAATTTCACCGAAGACTCATCGGCGAAGATTACGTCCAATCGCAATTACCCGCTACAGCTACTGTTAGAAGAAATGATCTATCGCAGCAGCAACATCGCCACCAATCAACTGATCGATTATTTGGGATCGGATTACATCAATCAATTCTTAGATAATCGCGGCTACGAAGTCACCCGCGTCAACTTCAAATTAATGGGGGAAAAAACTATGCCCACCAACCCCGGTTCTGGTCGCAACCGCGTGACTGCTAACGAACTCACCGAAATGATGGTGCAAATTTACAACGGCGAAACACCCGGTGCTAAACTGTTAATAGAAACTCTCAACCGCCAGTACGATCACGCTCTGGGATTTGCCGCCTTGCAAGGAACTAAAGCTCAGTGGTTGGGGGAAAAAACAGGCCAAAATTCCTGGGTGCTCGGCACAACTTTAGCCATGAGCATTGACGACGAGGCATATGTGATGACTGTGATTGACAGCCGCAGCAGCGATCTGCAAATGCGCCAGTCTATTTCTAAAATTGCCGATTACATTGTCCGAAACCCCAGCTTTTAACGGCTGGAATATAAAATTTATAGCTGGGGAAAACGCACCGCCCAAACAGTTAAAAAATGCTGCATCAAAAACTCAGTGTTTCCGTCAAAGGCCAAGGGTTTCCCATCCTCTGCTTGCACGGCCATCCAGGTTCCGGCGATTGTATGTCCGTCTTTACAGAACACTTATCAAAGCGGTTCCAGACGATCGCACCAGACTTGCGCGGATATGGCAACAGCCGCACCTCAACTTTCTTTGAAATGACCGACCATCTCCTCGATTTAGAAGCTCTTTTAGACCGATTGGGAGTCGATCGGTGTTTGGTGATCGGATGGTCTTTGGGAGGGATTTTAGCCCTGGAATTAGCCATGAAATATCCCCAGCGAGTCACGGGTTTGATTCTACTTGCATCCGCAGCCAAACCGCGAGGAAGTCACCCTCCCATCTCTTGGCAAGATAACCTTTACACCGGTTTAGCCGGAATTATCAATTGGGCGATACCCGGTTGGCAGTGGAATATTGATACTTTTGGTAGGCGATCGCTCTTTCGCTACTTGATACAGCAGCAGAAAGCCACCCCTTACCGCTACTTAGCACAGGCAGGTACCCCCGCCTACCTCAAAACTTCCAACACGGCCACCAAGGCTTTAAATACCGCTCTGAGGGCTGGATACGATCGACTGATCCACCTCGGCGACATTCAATGTCCGTGCTTGGTGTTGGCCGGAGAGGGCGATCGGCACATCACCTCGGCATCGAGTTTAGAAACAGCCCGCCACCTTCACAATTGTCAGTGGCAGTGCTATCCAAATACAGCCCACTTGTTCCCTTGGGAAATTCCCGATCGGGTACTCGCAGACATCGATAGTTGGATTGAGAAATTCCCCCAAGCAGTTGGTAATTGCTAGTCTTAAGTTTGGAGTTTGTCAGCAGCAATTAATCACCCAACAGTCAAGAATTTTGAATTTATATCGTTGCCGTTTACCTCCGAATCATAAATTTCCGAGTGCAGTGCGAGCTTCCCGCTCGCTATCAGCGCTCGCAAGCAAGGTATAATTCCGCAGTTACCGGATTTTAATTTACAACTCAAAACTCAAAATTTCCCGTGCTTCTACTGACCGCTCAAAACAGGCCACAGCCCTCCCTCAGTCAGCTTTCCCAAATCATCTGCAACCGTCAAAGTAACAGGTTTGCAGCGAAGAATTGAAACACGAAGACCTTCTGCCCCTTCATTTTCTATGTCTTCTACATATCCTGCTTTTGCAGCTTCCGCTTCTGGAGCCGTCAAAAACGGCCCAAAATAGTAAATGCACCGCGGCGCTGAAGTTTTCACTTCAACCCACCAAGCCAATCCGAAAAAATTGAGCAAGCTAATCAAGAATTCTTTCATGTGCTTTTCTAACGTATTTGACGGTGTTTTCAGGGTGCTGCGAACACGCCTAGGCTTTCGTTATTTACACGTGGCTGACTGCTACCAAGAACCTATCCAAACCTATTTAAAGCTGATATCTAAATAGATTGGTATTGAATTCCTGTTTGAACGTAGGGGGAAAGCCCCTTGTACTTTCGCCTGTCCGTAACGAAAGCCGATCGGCTCTCCTTACTTGTTCAAGGTGTGCTGCCGCTCAATTCTGGGCGGCACCCACAATAAACTACTCTGTTGTGCTCTTTTTTTCAAGCACCTTTACGATCAGTGTACGTGAAACTTTTTGGGCCCGCGCTGGCGGTAAATTTCGTATAAAGCCATCCCCGTTGCTACCGAGACATTGAGGCTAGGAGTCTTCCCCCTTAAAGGAATTGAAACTAATCCGTCACAGCCGCGCTGTATCAAAAGGCTCAAACCGTCAGCTTCACCCCCCACCACTAAAACAGTGGGCCCAGAGAACTTGATTGTCTCTACCGATTGACCGACGCCGGCAGCAGTGCCATAAATCCAGAATCCGGCCTCTTTCAATTCTTCCAGCGCCCGGTTAAGATTGACAACCCTCGCCACTGGCAGGCTTTCCAAGGCCCCTGCGGCCACTTTTCTCACTGCCGAGGTAATCCCAACAGCCCGCCGCTGCGGAATCACCATGCCCTGAGCTCCCAATGCTTCTGCGGTGCGAATGATCGCCCCTAGATTGTGGGGGTCGTTGAGTCCTTCTGCCACCACAATTACTGGATCTTCGCAAGCAGACTTAGCGTTTGCGATCAGTTCGCCCAAATCCAGGTATTCGTATGCTGATACTTGAGCGGCTACGCCTTGGTGGTTGGCTTTGCGCGTGATGTAGTCGAGGCGTAAATCGTCAACTTCATCAATGATGCTGCCGTTAGCCTTGGCTTCGGTTAGCAAGCTGTGAAAGCGGGGATCGTACCGCAGGTGCGGGACAACCCAGATCCGGTTGAGGACTTGGTTTGTTTCTAAAGCCGCTTGTACCGCATGGCGGCCGTAAATCATGTCGTCTGTGTCTGCGTCTGGTTGCACGACTGTATTTGAGGCCGTGTCAACAGGGCGAGTGTCTCTGTCTTTGTCTCTGTCTCTGAAATGGTTGCCCCGGAATTCCTGCGGGCTGCTGTCTCTGTCTCTGTCTCTGTCTTTGTCTTTGTAATAATTGCCCCGGGATTCCTGCGGGCTGCTGTCTCTGTCTCTGTCTTTGTAATAATTGCCCCGGGATTCCTGCGGGCTGCTGTCTCTGTCTCGGAAATTGTTGCGAACCGGCTGCGGGCTGCTGTCTCTGTCTCGGAAATTGTTGCGAACTGGCTGCGGGCTGCTGTCTCTGTCTCTGTCTTGGTAATAATTGCCCCGGGATTCCTGGGGGCTGCTGTCTCTGTCTTTGAAATGATTATTTCTGCGAATTTCAGGTTGGCTGTCGGAATCGGCCCTCCGTTTGAAAATTGCTCTCACGGGCATTTCTCGGGATTGGGGGGAGAAGGTCGATCGCTTTTGAGGCGCATCTACTCCGCGAGTGTCGGGACGGGGCTTGCGTTCAAAGCGGGGAGAGGAGGGTTGTGAGTCCTGACGGCGGCCTTCGCTTTTGAATGGCTTGCTATCGGAATTTGAGCGCGAGGAGCTTGGTTTGGTAAATTTTCTCATGGGTTTTTTGTGGCAGTCAAAGCGATTTTTGATTTTCGATTTTTGATTTTCGATTGAAGAATTGACGGTTCAATCTTGGGGCTGTGAGATTTTTGATTGGCTGGGGAGGAAGCATCGATTGAAGAATTGAAGAATTGACGGATCGATCTTGGGGCTGTGAGATTTTAGATTGGGTGGGGAGGGAGCAAGGATTTTGCTGTGATCAAGTTGCTAATTAATGGCTGATAAATCCTGTTTGCCCGATCGAGATTTTTGCAGTTTTAGGTTTGTCGCCGTGCAAGGGTTGTTAATTAATCCCTCCTCATTCCCAACTCTTAACTGCTAAATCATTTCATTCTCAAGTTCTAAAAGTGCCAAAAGTTCGGTCAATCTTTCGGGATCGGTGAGGTACAAATATCCGATCAAAGTTTCTAAGCTGCTGGCTTGTTGGTATATCTCTGGATCTGCTCGCTTAGAACGCCCCGATGCGGCATTGCGGCCGCGCTTGACAACTGCTAATTCTATACTGTTCAAGTAAGGAGAGATCGATCGCAAGTGACGCGCTTGAGTTTCGGCTCGTACTTGCCCCACCACCAATTCATGATAAGCTTGCAATCTTCTGGGCGGCATTAAATACAAACTCCGAATGTAGAGTTCGTATACTGCATCCCCCAAATATGCCCAGGCTGCGGGCGAAATTCTTTCTATTTCTGCTGGTGTAGCCCTCGCAGGATGCACTCGATTTAAACTGATATCAGTCAGACTCAGTTTGAGCCCGTCATCTGCGATCGGCAACATACTTTTTTAAATAAAACTTTCGCACAGCTTGGTTTTTCTAGTCACTGACTTATTTCGTCTTTCGTCACTTCAACAATTATAGCTTTCACAGGAGTGTTCGCTCTCAGAGCACGAAGCGAGATATACAGGCAAAGCTTTGCGCGACGCTCGCAGTCCTAAAAAAGGCTTTTTACACTCATCGGGATGCTCTACTTCTTATACCATTTTTCCGCGTTTTTGCAACACATATTTTACTGCCTTGCCACCGGAGCTCAAAGCATAGGGGGAAATAGCGGCAAGACTTGTCGCAGCTTCTGGGAAAATCGGTATTGCTTTACCAGCACAACAATAAAAATTTGCTATCCAGCGTTGAGAACCGGATAGCTAATTTAATCCACTTTGGCGTCAAGCATCCTTGACGTTTTTTACCGCCTCATCAACCGAAGGCTGCAAAGACAAAAACTTCTCTAAGCGAACCAGTTTAACAGTCTGAGTTACGCGGGGATTTGAGACAATTTGCAATGTCCCTTCCAAGGTTTGGGCTTTTTTGACAAGTTGCACAAGTGCACCCAAGCCTGAACTATCCACAAAGTCTATCTGAGACAAGTCCAAAATTACGTGTTTTGGGCCCTCGTCAATACATTTGCTCAGTACCTTCCGAAAAGTTGCCTCAGAAAAAGCGTCCAGCAGGCCAGTCAAGCGAAATAACTGATAGTTATTCTTGACTTCGCGAGTGCCTCTGAGGCTAACGGTCAGGGTCAATGACTCAGGAATGACACCCTCCTAGCTAGATATGGCTTAAAGTCGAGGCTTCATTATAGGAGTTTTTTGGTCTTTTGTCTACAGTTTTTTTAGTCAGCGGTTTTTAGTTTTTTTTTGAGGCAGCAGTCATTAGCGGACTACTGACTAATGACTGCTGACTAAGGACTACTTTCTGCTGGCTACTTTCTGATTGTCTCGCATTGACTGCACGAATCGATCGAACAAATAGTCAGCATCGTGCGGGCCGGGACTGGCTTCTGGGTGGTATTGGACTGAAAACAGCGGCAGAGTTTTGTGCTTCAATCCGGCTACGGTGCGATCGTTCAAATTGAGATGAGTAATTTCTACTTCGGGGACTAGGGAATCGGGGTCGATCGCAAAACCATGATTTTGGCTAGTAATTTCTACTTGCTGAGTTAAACCCGCTGGATGATTCAATCCCCGGTGGCCGAACTTAAGTTTAAAAGTTTCTGCACCCAAGGAAAGTCCCAAAATCTGGTGTCCCATGCAGATGCCGAATACCGGTTTGTCCGACTTTAACAAAGCTTTCGCAGTCGCGATCCCTTCCGTTACCGCCGCCGGATCTCCGGGGCCATTGGACAGAAAAATGCCGTCGGGGTTGTATTTGAGGATTTCCTCTGGCGACGTGTCAGCCGGTACAACGATGACCCGACACCCGTAACTCGCCAGACGCCGCAGGATGTTGCGCTTGATCCCAAAGTCTAGCGCCACCACCGTCCACATTTCGCCGCTAGCAGGTTTGACTGTAGGACTGAACTCCCAAACCGAGTCCGTGGCTTCAGACCACTCGTAAACCTTGCGGGTACTGACTTCCTGAACCAGATTCAGCCCGTCCATGCTGGGGGCATCTTGCACTTGCTCCAAAAGCTCCGCCTGGTCGAGAATCGTGGTCGAAATGCCGCCGTTGATCGCTCCCACCGTGCGAATTTTGCGAGTGAGGGCCCGCGTGTCGATGCCGTAAATTCCGGGGATATCGTACTGTTTCAGGTAGTCTTGCAGAGATTGCGAGCAGCGCCAGTTGCTGGGGCGGCTGCATACGTTCCGGGCGATCGCACCCCGAATTTGCGGGCGCGAAGATTCTTCGTCTTCGAGATTTACCCCGGTATTGCCCAATTCTGGATAAGTAAAAGTTACAATTTGCCCACAATAGCTGGGATCTGTCAAGACTTCTTGGTAGCCCGTCATTCCGGTATTGAATACTACCTCCCCGACGACGGTAGCGTTAGCGCCAAAGGACCAGCCGCGGTAAGCAGTACCGTCAGCCAGGACTAGGAGAGCGGGTTGTGCAGTTGAAAGTGACATGGCATCCTTAATTACTTTCGTTTGGTTTAATTCTTACCACTGCCAGAGATTTGATGCTAGCCGGCAAGATACAAATATTATTTTAATTTGTGCAAGAGTTCGGCAAAGCAAGGCACTTATGCCGGAGGCAGAAGCAACAGGTAATCAAAAAGTTGCAACAAGTGCAAATTGTCCCACTCCTCACCCTCGGCATCTTCTACTCTCTCCATCTCCCTCTCGACCAGCAATTTATCTACCAGCAGCTTGTGAGGGCGGGCGGAAAGTCTAAATCTATACCAAAAGGCAGTTGTCGCTGTTACGATCGAGCTACACCGTTTAATCAAACTATGGCTAGCAAATCTCCCTTGCCTTTACTCTCAAACTTATACAAGCATCTACTGAACGCTCAAAACCTGCGCCAACCGTTACTGGTGTTAACAACAGTTATTTCTCTGAGCAGTTCAATTTTAGTAGGGACTGTTGCCAACTCCTCGCGAGCAGTGGCTCAAGAAACTGAGGGATGCTTCATGCGCAGCTCCTCAGGCCGAACCCTCAACCTCAGCCAATCAGTTTGCGGTTTTCTCCCCGAAGCATTGAATCCCGCTACTTCGCCCGCGGCGGCCAAGTCTGGAGTATTTCAGGCAAAAATCAAACGCAGAGAGGCTAATATCCCCGTCATAGAAGTCACATTTAACGGCAAACAAAAGTTCGAGATGATGGTAGATTCTGGAGCTAGTGGCACAGTAATTACACCAGCAATGGCTAAAGCCTTGGGCCTTGTTCTCCAGGGAACAGTGCAAGCACAAACTCCGAACGGAGTGGCTACTTTCCCCCTCGGTCGCCTGACTTCTATTGAAGCTGGGGGTCTGGCAGTTCAAAATGTAGTTGTTGCCATCTCGCCATCCCTAGATATCGGACTTTTGGGTCACGATTTTTTTGGTAATAAAGACATAACGATTAAGCAAGATGTGATTGAATTTCGACCGCGCTCTTAAAAAGAAGGAAGAAGGAAGAAGGAAGAAGGAAGAAGGAAGAAGGAAGAAGTAAAGAAAAATTGAAAATTCAATAATTTTTCTTGTTGGTTAGTTAAAACAAAAAATTCCTTCATCCTTCATCCTTCTTCCATCCGTTACATCCGTTACAAAATCCGTTGCCGAACTTCCTTCTTCCTTCATTTCAAAAACTCAATCAACTGCTGCAACTTCAACCAAGATTCGCCGCTCAATAAAATGTCCTTAGCCAGAGAAACTCCTGCTGCGTGAGAACCCATAGGAATTGCACCTCCCACCTGAAAAGCCAAAGACGCATTCAAAGCTACAACATCCATTTGTGCTCGCGTACCTTTGCCTTGCAAAACGTTCCGCAAAATATCGGCGTTTTCCTCAACATTTCCGCCTTTTAACGAGCCGATCGCACTTGGTGTCAATCCTACCTTTTCAGGATCTAAAGTAGTGAGTTCGACTTTGCCGTCCGACAAAACCGCCAAATCAGTCACATCACCCAAACCCGCCTCGTCCAATTTTTCTCTGCCGTGAACGACTACAGCTAACTCAGTCCCCAACTCGCCCAAAGCTTGAGCAATAGTTGATACCAGACTGGGATCGAACACCCCGATTACCTGCCCTGTAGGGCGCATAGGATTGACAAGGGGCCCTAAAAGGTTAAAAACAGTCCGCACCTTCAAAGTGCGCCTGAGCGACGCTACAGCCTTAAGTGCTGGATGCCACCCCGGCGCAAATAAAAAGGTGATACCCACGGAGTCTACCGCAGCTCTTACCTTCGCGCCATCGGCGTTGAGGTTGACTCCGAGTGCTTCCAACACGTCAGCAGAGCCCACTTTGCTCGATGCCGATCGATTTCCGTGTTTGGCAACTCGAACTTTGCCTGCGGCGGCCACAAAAGCTACAGCAGTGGAAATGTTAAACGTGGAAGCGCCGTCGCCGCCTGTGCCGCAAGTATCAATTAATTGGAGATTGGAGATTGAGGATTTGGGATTGAAAACGCTCTCGGATTCGCCTGCAAGCGACTGAGAATGCAATACCTGAGCCATTCCTGCCAATTCTTGGGCAGAGATGCCTTTGGCTTGGAGGGCCACTAAAATTGCTCCTGAAAGGACGGGGGGAATAGATTCTGCTAGCCATCCCTGCATCAAGTCTGCTGCTTGGGCGCGTGAGAGAGATTGTCTGTCTAACAGTTGTTGCAGGAGGAGTGGCCACAGAGGAGAATCCGCCGTGTGGGTTGAAGCAGGAGATAACTCTGGCGTTGCTAGTAGAGGGGAATCTGTCATTTATTAGTTCTAGTCAAATTTAGCCCGATCGAGCTTTTCGGCCAAACCGAGAATCGATCGGGATTTTACCAGACTTGCCGACCAAATTTTGCGCACCTGCACCCAGATTTTTGCCCAAATGCCAGCACCGCAACAGAATTTGTCCCCCCGCAGCAGCCGAATATGAATTTTTTGATACAACAATTACCCTATTGTTGTGCCAACTTTACAGAGAAACCCCCGATCGTACAACTGCCAGCAGTCTGCTGTATTATCTATCAGAAAGAATACTTAACAGTAACTCAGAGCGCCCAAAGACCGATAAAAGTTTCCGACAGGAGTTGTGGAGACCAAAAAATTTTAGACATTAGGGAGCCCCAGATTCATCTGTGGAGTCAATTCTTTAATCTAAAATCTAAAATCTCAAATCGACTGACAGCACGGACAGGGAGCGTTTAGCTCATACAGGCGGGTTAGTTGTCTTGGGTAAGAGTCGATCGCACTCTCACCCAAATCATAAAAATAGACTTTTGCGGTTCTAGAAGTCCCTGCTTTTTATTGTAACAACAGCCTTGCCGCTAATTTATATCAGGGTATTCAACTGCTAATATATTTCAGGGAGATTTCAACGAGCGGGTTTTCTTCCGATACCTGCACCGCAGGCCGATCGATTTGGCGATCCGATTGTGACAGCCAGTCACGGCTCAAAGAAAGACAGACCGGATAAACTAAACTTCGATCGGCAACAACTAACAACTAACAGCCCTGTATGACAGATGAATAAACACATTTGTGTCCGGCTGTGCCACAGCATCTTTCTGCCTCATTAACGGCTGAAGTTAAACAGGCGGTAGACCAAAAATATTCAACTCAAATCCAAGAGCAGGGTATTCACAAGTGGGAAAACAAAAATTAGAAAATAAAGCGATAGAATGCCTGAATGTCGCGGAGGCACTGCACCAAATGGAAGCAAAATATTACAGTATGTTTGAAAATGCTGTGTCGGGCATTTTTCAAACAACCGAATCCGGTCGCTACATCAGCGCTAACCCAGCTTTGGCTCGCATCTACGGATATAATTCCGCAGCAGAATTGATGAGTTGTCTGACTGATATCAGCGATCAGCTTTACGTCAATCCCGATCGGCGCGATCAGTTTGTTTCTGCTTTGCAAGAACAGGGCATCGTATCTGATTTTGAGTCGCAGATTTATCGGCGGGACGGAACAATAATTTGGATCGCTGAAAATGCGCGGGCTGTCTGCGATGAAGCGGGCAAATTGCTCTACTACGAAGGTTTTGTAGAAGATATCACCCAGCGCAAGCAGGCAGAATCTGGACTTCGAGAAAGCGAGGAACGCCTGCGTTTAATAATTGAAGGTGTTAAGGATTATGCTATATTTATGTTAGATACTGAGGGGTATGTAGCTAGCTGGAATTCTGGTGCAGAACGCATTTTGGGATACAGAGCTCATGAAATAATCGGCAATAACTCGGAGTGTTTTTTCACGAAAGAAGATCTTGAAATCGGCAAACCCCAAGAAAAATTAATCGGGGCGGTGGCAGAAGGTCGATACGAAAATGAAGGCTGGCGACTTCGCAAAGACGGCTCGCGGTTTTGGGGGAATATTATTGTTACTCCTTTGCGCGATGAAAGCGGAAAGTTGCAGGGCTTTTCTCAAGTAATGCAGGATATTACCGATCAAAAGCGGGCGGCTGAGGAAAAGATGCAATTGATTGCTTCTTTGCAGGCGTCGGAAAAAAAGTTTCGCACTTTGTACGAATCGACGACTGATGCGGTAATGCTGCTAGACGAAGAGGGTTTTTTGGATTGCAATCCGGCTACTTTAAAGTTATTTGGATGCAGCACTGAGTCGGAGTTTTGCGGCAAGCATCCTTCGGAGTTCAGCCCGCCGTTGCAACCGGACGGGCAAGATTCTATGAGTCTTTCTCAAGATCGAATTAATACGGCTCTGCGATCGGGAAATTGCCGTTTTGACTGGCGGCACTGCCGTTTGGATGGTTCTGAGTTTCCGGCGGAAGTGCTGCTAACTTCTATGGATATCGGCGGCAAAATAGGGCTGCAAGGCGTGGTGCGCGATATCACTTATCGGGTGCAGGCTGAGGAAGCCCTGAAGCAGGCTAATGAGGTATTGGAATGCCGGGTTAAAGAGCGGACAAGTCAGTTGGAAGAGGCTATTAAAAAGTTGAGTTTATCGGAAGAAAAGTTTTCTAAGGCTTTTAGATCTAGCCCTGATCCGATGATTATTACTACTTTTGCTGAGGGTCGTTTTATTGAAGTTAATGATAGTTTTCTGTCGATGATTGGTTATGCTTTAGAAGAAACGATCTGGAATACAGTACCGGGGTTAAATATTTGGGTAAGGTCTCAAGACCGAGTTAATTTTAGACAAAGTTTGCACGAACAAGGTGTTGTTCGCAATCAGGAATGCGAGTTTCGGATGAAGTCGGGATCGGTGGTGGTGTGTTTGCTGTCAGCGGAATTGATTAACTTGGACGGCGAACTCTGTATGCTGGCGGTGATGACGGATATTACCGATCGCAAACACGCCGAAGAAGCCCTACGGGAAAGCCAGCGGGCCTTGGCGACGCTGATGAGCAATTTGCCGGGGATGGCCTACCGTTTTCGCAACGATGCCGATCGCAGTATGGAGTTTGTCAGCGAAGGTTGCTATCAGTTAGCAGGCTATTCTCCTGAAGAATTTATCGGCACTCGGCAAATTTCTCTCTCGGAATTGACTCACCCGGACGATCGCGATAATTTGTGGAATGCCGTGCAAGTTGCCTTGCAAGAAAATCGACCCTATCAGCTAAATTACCGAATTACTTCTAAAAATGGCGAATTAAAATGGGTTTGGGAGCAAGGTTTGGGAGTGTTTTCCGACTCGGGAGAATTGATAGCTTTGGAAGGGTTAATTACTGATATTTCCGAGCAGAAACGCAGTGAAGAAGCTTTGCTGCGATCCCAAACAGAGTTAACCCAACAAAAACTTCAATTAGAAAATACTTTGCACGAATTGCAGCAAACTCAAGCTCTATTAATTCACACAGAGAAAATGTCTACTCTCGGTCAAATGGTAGCTGGTGTCGCTCACGAAATTAACAATCCCGTTAGCAGCGTCTGCGGCAATCTCGTCCACGTCGGCCACTACACGGAAGATTTGCTGAATTTGATCGATATGTACCAGAAGCACTGCCCGCAGCCGCCGGCAGCAATTAAAGGTAAAATTCAGGATATCGACCTAGAGTTTCTGCTAGAAGATTTGCCGAAAGCGATGTCTTCGATGCAGGTTGGGGCCGATCGCATTCGGGAAATCGTGCGATCTCTCAGGAATTTTTCCCGCAAAGATGATTCTCAAATGAGCAAAGTTAACCTGCACGAAGGGATTGAAGGAACGCTGCTGATCCTGCAAACCCGCCTGAAAGCCAGAGGCAACTATCCGGAAATTGCGGTAATTAAGGACTATGGAAATTTGCCTTTGGTTGAGTGTTATGCGGGGAAAATCAATCAGGTATTTATGAATTTGATCGGAAATGCGATCGACGCGATCGAGGAATACAACGAAGGGGATTCAGTTCCCGAAGCCAAAGCTAACCGCAGCAAAATTAAAATTAGGACAGAAGTCCAAAACTCCAATGCTGTCATTAGGATTTCTGACAACGGCCCCGGTATGCCAGAAGAAGTTTCCCAGCAGCTATTCGAGGCTTTTTTTACCACCAAACCCGCCGGCAAAGGCACCGGTTTAGGCTTGTCAATTTCTTACAAAGTTGTCCAAGAACACGGTGGCAAACTGAGCTGCGTGTCTGCACTGGGCCACGGAGCCGAGTTTATCATAGAATTGCCGATCGAACAGCCGTAAAGTGCGATAGAGTTTTTAGGTCGGAAATTCAACTTTCAAATTATGAAATTCAACTCCACAATCTCAGTAGCATAATAGCGGCCTTCATTTTGGTAAGGTAGAGGCTTAAAATCTCAAGGGAACTTTTAAGTCGAAACTGGGAACAAAAAAAAAGGGAAGAGTGTTTGTAAAGCAGGCGGTTGCAAACCGCTGTCTCAATCACGAATAAGGTGCGGGCGGAGGATAAGGGAATTAGTATATTCTTTCTTTCCCTAGCCCCAAGTCGCTAATTCTTAGCAAGAGAACCCCTAGCCGGTTGCTCGTTCCCCATTTCCCGTTCGCTCTTTCTTCTAATAACTTGGCTCGCAGTTGCGAGGCGGCGCTAATTGCGCTAAATAGCTACTACAAACTGCTCACCCCGGAATAGAAATCAGAAACTCCGAACCCTGCCCCGCGGAAGAATTCACGAGTAACGTACCTCCATGTTTTTCCACCACAATTTGGCGGGCTATAGACAATCCTAATCCGGTTCCTTGACCCACAGATTTGGTTGTGAATAAGTGGTTAAAGATGTTTTCCTGGACAGAGTTCGACATCCCCACTCCATTATCCTTAATCCGAATCAAAACCTGATTGTTGGATTCGCTCAGAGCAGTTTGAACCGTGATTTGATTGGGTCGGGCTTTAATTTCATTAAAACTCCGCCCCTTATTTGACTCCTCCAGAGCGTCAATGGCATTGGCCAGTACGTTCATAAATACCTGGTTTAACTGTCCGGGAAAACATTTTACTAGGGGCAAGTTACCATACTCTTTCACAACTTCAATGGCAGGGCGGAACTCGCTGGCTTTTAAACGGTGCTTGAGAATCAGCAGAGTGCTCTCTAGTCCGTCGTGAATATTGAAAGCAACTGGTCGATCGCTATCTGCCCTTGAAAACGTTCTCAAACTCGTACTGATATTGCGGATGCGATCGACTCCCTCTTTCATTGAGCTAATCAATTTGGGCAAATCTTCTCGCAAATACTCCAAGTCTATATCCTCGATTTTTTCTTCAACTTTAGCTCCTGGCTTGGGAAAACTATCTTGATATACATCGATTAGCTCGAACAAATCTTGTAGGTATTCTTGAGCTGGCTGTAAGTTGCCGGCAATAAAACCTACGGGATTGTTAATTTCGTGGGCTACTCCTGCCACGAGATTGCCGAGAGCAGACATCTTCTCACCTTGCACCAATTGCAACTGCATCTGTTTGAGATCGTGAAGATAAAGCTCTAGTTTTTGGGCATATTCCTGAGATTGTTGATACAGTCGGGCGTTCTGTAAGGAAATGGCAGCTTGCGAGCAGAGGATGTTGAGGATGGCGACGCGATCGCGTGTAAATGCTCCGATTGTGACATTATTCTCTATATACAAAATCCCCATTACTTTGCCTTGATGGAGAATGGGAGTGCATAAAACACTCTTAGGTTGCTGTTGGATGATGTAAGAGTCAGAAGCAAACGTGGTTTGAGTGCTGACATTATCAAACACTAAGGTTTCTTTTGTGCGTTTGACGTAATTAATTAAGCTCAGAGGAATTGCTTGACTTTCTTCAACTAGCAGAGAGTCTAGATGGCAATCTTGACGATTTGTACAGTGGACGGCAACTCTCCAATTTCGCTCTTCATTTAAAATTAATGCTCCGGTTTGTGCTCCGGCATTCTTCACAACCACTTGCATCAAAGTAGTCAGCAATTGCTCTAGCTCGATTTCGCTGGAGAGAGCTTGAGAAGCTTCGATTACTGTCGGCAAATCTACTAATTCCGAACTGCTCGTGCTGCCAATAATAGTCTTATTTGTGCTAGAGATAGATGATGCACCATTGGTAGAGGTGTGAATGGTTTCGTTTGGATGCTGGCGAGTTTGATTCGGTTGTAGGATAGCAGCCAGCAATTGGGGATAACGCTTTTCTAGATGGTCAATTTTCGCTTTTGCTCCCCAACGAGCGTAGGCGTAATAAGCATCAATTAGATAAGGTTGTGCGAGTTTTTCTTTGCCCCATTCCAAATAGAATTTAGCGGCGAGTTCGTGAGCTAGAGCTTCTTCGTTGGGGTATTCGTTCTCTTTGGCGAGGGCAATAGCCTTGTCGTACATCTCAAGGGCTTCTATTTTTTCGCCTAAAACCCGATGCCGATCTGCCTCTACTAGATAGAATTTATGCAGATGATTCATGGGGGCATGATGCCCCCATTTCTGCATTTTTTCTTGATTAGCTTGTACTCTGTCAAGTATGCCCTGTTGCTCTGAGTGTGGAGTATCAGAATACACCGCCAACCTCACTAGAGAATCGTAGAAATAGAAGATGGCAATACTTATCTGCCCTGAAGCTGCACTCAAATAACTTTCTATTTGAGCGATATTTTTAAATGCTTCGGGGTAATTCTCAAACAGATAACAAAGCACAAGTTCGTGCAAGTATAAGTAATGAATCCCTAGGTAGTTATTGGTTCGCTGATACAGTTGCAACATTGTCTCTTCGTCGTAGGCTTCTCCCTTTAAATGGGATGGGTCTTGCGATCTTCCTATCAAGTTCAAAACGGCTTGCCAACAAATTTTTAGATAAGAGAGTGCTGCTTCCTGGTGAATTTTACTAACGGCATCTGCGTAGCTTGCTATCTCTCGTTCGAGTTGCGTTAGTTGCTTGCCAATAAAATACGAATAATAACTGTATTCATAGATAGCATAGCCAGCAAATTCTAACTCTCCAGTTTCCAGCCCACAAAAATAATCTGACAGCAAAGGTTCTAAGGTGTTTCTGAGGTGTTCTTTCCAAGGTTGAATACCAGAATGCACGATTGCGGATGTCTTGGCTTGGATTTCTTTGGCATTTAATTTTGACACTAGACGTAAAGCAAGTTCACCTAATTGATAGCCCCGCTCAATATCTCCCATGCCACAGAGAAGAAAACTATATATGGCAAAAGCATAGGGAGACAAAGAAGCATTGCCATATTGGACAGATAAATTGACCTGTTTGCAAATTACCAAAGGCGCGAGTGGCGGCAGCGCTACGTAGGCAGGAGAAAATAGGCTTGACAGAATCGTTATAGTTGCTAGTTGTTGAGGATCTGTCATCAGAGGGAGATCGATTAAGTCCTCAGTTCCCTTTCCGCTCAAAATTGACGCGGTTTCTCCTAATGCCTGTCCAATATCAGAGAAATTTGGCTCGGAGGGAAACTCTACCCCCAACTGCTTTAAGACTGGCAACCCTGTATTCAGCGCTTCCTGTAGCTTATTTTGCGCCATATAAGCTTCTATCTGTACTTCATATACCTTCACTTTTTCCAGTAGCGTTTTGGCGCAGCTTTCCACGACTGATGCTAATGTCTCCATCCGGTCAAAGTCACCGCTTAGATATGCCGCTTCTGCTGCTTCGGTATGCAGCGCTAATGTTAGTTCGTATTG
Source organism: Microcoleus asticus IPMA8 (assembly GCF_013179805.1). Classification (GTDB taxonomy): domain Bacteria; phylum Cyanobacteriota; class Cyanobacteriia; order Cyanobacteriales; family Microcoleaceae; genus Microcoleus; species Microcoleus asticus. The sequence goes on from NZ_SRRZ01000015.1 coordinate 48,250, forward strand.
ATTCTCCCAACTATTGGCTGTCAGTAATTTCTTCCCAAAATTGAAATATTCAACCGCAGCAACATAAGCGGTAGCAGCTTTGGCTTTCTTTCCAGCAACCAGATTCAATCGTGCTAATTGCTCCCCTTCTGCCTCCGGGGTAATTAGCTCAACTCCCACATTCAAGTGGTTGACAATATCAAAAATTCTTTCATCTCGCTCGGCTTCTGGCGTATTCTGTAATAACAGTTGACCGATTTTTGAGTGAGTCGATCGCTTTTGGTCTTCTGGAATCAGAGAATAGGCAGCTTGTTGGACGCGATCGTGTAAGAATCTGTATTTGGGTAATTGGTCGTGGGTAATGGGTAATGGGATAGATTTGTCCTTATCACCGTTTTCCCCGTTTTCATTTCCTTCTGCTTGGTAAAACTTATAAACCTCGCTAATGGGTAATATTAGCCCTTCTTGGAGAGCTTTCCACAGGTTTAGTGCAGTTTCTTCAAGCGATTTTTCCTCAACAATTGCCAGTGTTGCTAGCTCAAATTGATTGCCAATACAGGCTGCTAACTTCAAAACTTCTTGAGTTTGGACGGGCAACTTCCGTAACTGAATTGCTACGAATTCGACTACATCATCTGTCAGCGCTAATGTTCTTACTTTTGCAATATCGCACTGCCAGTGACGGATATCAAAATTAAACGAAATTAATCCATCTTCATGCAATGACTTGAGAAATTGGGTGCTAAAAAATGGATTGCCTTTAGTTTTCTGATAAACCAGTTCGGTTAAAGGTCGTGCTAGCACTTTTGAACAACCAAGAGTATCGGCAATTAAACCATTCACATCCGACTGCTGGAGCGGCGCTAGAGTAATGGTATTCACCGTTGCTGAGGCTTTTTCAATGTCCGCCAAGGTCAGCATTAACGGGTGTGCTGGAAAAACTTCGTTATCTCGATAAGCTCCCATCAAGAAAAGATAGCGACTCCCCAAGTTGCTCATTAAAAGTTGTATCAACTTTAACGATGCTGAGTCTGTCCATTGCAAATCATCCAAGAAAATAACTAGGGGATGTTCCTTTGTGGTAAAAACTTGGATAAATTTTTCAAATAACAAATTAAAGCGATTTTGGGCGGCACTGCCGGAGAGTTCTGGTACGGGAGGTTGTTCTCCAATCAAAAATTTTAATTCGGGTACAACTTCCACAATTGCTCCCGCATTTTCGCCCAAAGCGGCTAAGATTTCTGAATTCCACTGCTCGATTTTTGCGTCTGTTTCCGAAAGCAACTGCCCGATTAAATCTTGAAAGGCTTGGACAAAAGCTGAGAAGGGAAGGTTTCGTTGAAATTGGTCGAATTTTCCTTTAATAAAGTAGCCGCGCTGCCTGACAATTGGTTTGTGGACTTCGTTGACGACGGCGGTTTTACCAATGCCGGAGAAACCGGCAACGAGCATCATTTCAGTGCTGCCTGCACTCACCCGGTCAAATGCTTCTAGCAGGGTTTGCACTTCGGCTTCTCTGCCGTACAATTTTTCGGGGATGATGAAGCGATCGCACAAATCTCGCTGCCCTATTTTAAAGTTAGTCAGCGCCCCTGTCTCTTGCCACTGAGATAAGCAAGTTTCTAAGTCGTACTTGAGTCCCAGCGCGCTTTGATAGCGACCTTCAGCATTCTTCGCCATCAGTTTGCTGACAATCTCAGACAGCACCAATGGAACACTCTGGTTGACTCTTGAGGCTGCCAGTGGTTGTTTGGCGAGGTGGCAGTGTACCAAATCCATTGGATCGTCTGTTTGGAACGGTAACTTTCCTGTTAGTAATTCGTAGAATGTTACTCCTAGCGAGTAGAAATCTGTGCGGTAATCAATGCCTCGGTTCATTCGCCCAGTTTGTTCGGGAGATATGTAAGGTAAAGTGCCTTCGAGGACGTTGGGATTTTGAATTTCTTGGGTTTCGCGCGGCAGCAGGGAAGCGATGCTGAAGTCAATTAACTTGACTTCTTTGCTGGTGGGATTAATCAGAATGTTGGCGGGCTTGAGGTCTTTATGGATGACTCGGTGGCGATGAAGTCCGTCGAGTGAGTTGGCAATTTGAATCGCCACGGGCAGAAACTCGTTAACGGGCAAGCCTTCTAGGGGTTCCTTGCTTGCTGGCGCTAGACTAGCGAGGTAGCTACTTAAGGAAATTCCCCCAAAGTCTTCCATCACCAGAGCATAGTGGTTCTGGTACGTCTCCAGGCTGTATGCCTTCACACTGCCGGGGATATCTAAGTTTTTAGCAATGACGTACTGGTTGCGGAAGTGAACGAGTTCGTTGAAGCGGGGAAAGTCATTTCGCAGCATTTTGATCGCGACGGGCTGCCCATTTGAAGAGCGAAAGCCGCGATACACTAGAGTTCGAGTGCCTGCGTATATTTGCTCGTTAATGTGATATCCTAGGAAAAGATTTGTGCTGCTAGTCATACCTACGTATTCCTACTACTTCTATCCAGCCTGAAGCTTCTTAGAGTTACTATCTACTATTGTGGCTCTATCTGCCTTGCTCTGCATTAATTACATTTTTCTTAACATATTTTGAACAAGAAATTATGAAAGAGCGATTTGAAAAACCAGACTTAATATTTTATGTAAGAGCTGTTGATACTTCTGTTGAGACTAAGTAGAAAATGACTCCGCTAACGCTGATTGAACGACAGCAGTTGAGGGAAGAGGAACTTCAGAGGCTAATCAGGTACTTAAGAGTGTTTTTGAAACCGATGCTTGAAGGCGATCGCCTATAAAATCTAATTTTTAGTTGAGATAGTAATTTAATGTCATCAGTACAATTGGGGCGGATCGGGATTTAAAGCCGCAAGCAGACGAAATCGACTTGGTGCGCCAGAAGATTGCGGATCGCTTGGGGGTTGCCCGATCGCAAGCTGAATTATTTGACCAGATGCCACAACAAGCTGCCCAACTCTAAGAAGTGAATCAGCTATTAAATGCCAAAGTTCAGAAACGGACAATGAAACTAGCCGAAGTCAATTACGCACTGCCAGCAGAGATTAGAGTTCGTCAACCATCGTCGGGAGATCTGGCAATTGAGGCAGCGCCGCGATCGCCATTCGGCTAAGTTTTTTTTACTTGTCAAGTAATTTCAGGAAATGAATTACTGATTGACCAATCCAACTAAATGTGTTGATTCGGGAATTAGTCACTGCTGCAGCAGGCGGAACACCGTCCCTTGAGGTATCGCTACGCCAACGGACGATCGCCCCGACGCTTTCCGATCGCGGTTTTCATTGCAGTGAGCTAAAAAACCCGGTTTCTGAGCGTCGCAGTGCGTCCAGGAAGGGCAGAAAGCTCTCAGAAACCGGGTTTCTGAGCTTTTGCGTATCCTGTCTCTTTCTGCGAAACATCCCTCCTGCTTGCTCTCCAAAGGCGTAAACTTGATGCTCGATCAACCTATGATGAGAATTGTTATCATTCGCAAATCAGCAATTCTCATGCAAGCGAACTCAGAAGCCACGCCACCCCAAATTGATTTAGCTTTAATCGGCGCTGGGCCCCACGCCCTGACTTTGACAGCACACATATTAAAAAAACGCAAGATCCTCCGGGATAAACTTTTAGCATTCGATCCGAGCGGCGAATGGCTGACTCAGTGGCGGAGGCAATTTGCAGCTTTAGAAATTGGGCATTTACGATCGCCCGCAGTGCACCACCCAGATCCCAACCCCTACGAATTGCGAAGGTTTGCCGAAAATCGCTCCTCGGAATTGTTTCCCCCCTACGATTTGCCTGGAAGTCGGTTATTTGAGGAATTTTGCGGGGACACAATTAGACGGTGGCAATTGGGCGATCGAGTTATCAAAGCAAAAGTTACCCGCATTCAGCCGAAATTTGGCCGTTTCCGCCTGTGGTTTGAAGACGGAAAAAGTGCGATCGCCCGCCGAGTAATCGTCGCCGCCGGAAGCGGAAAACCGTATTTACCAGCGTGGGTAAATCAAATTCAAACACAGCATCCCGCCGAAAGAATTCGCCACTCCCATCAAGTAGATTTGCCAAATTTGCAATTGCACGGAGAACAAATATTAATTGTCGGCGGCGGACTAACCAGCGGACATTTAGCAGTAGGAGCAATTGCCAGAGGAGCCAAAGTCCTGTTAATTACGAGGCGCTATTTCCAAGAAAAACTATTTGATGCCGAACCCGGTTGGTTGGGGCCAAAATACCTCAAAGGATTCGCCGCCGAACCAGATTGCCAGAAACGTTGGGAAACCATTCAACAAGCCCGCAACGGTGGCTCGATGACACCGGAAATTATGACACAGTTGCGGAGGCTCTCGCACAGCGAAAAGCTGACATTTCACGAACAGTGCGAAGTTGTTGGCGTGCGGTGGGAAAATAACAGATGGACGGTTGATTGCAGCGGTGGGGAGACGTTATTTGTCGATCGAATTTGGCTAGCAACCGGCACGAAACTAGACATTGCAGCCGAGCCCATATTCAAAGAAATGCTAGAAACGCATCCCCTTGAAATAGTTAAAGGTTTGCCAGTCTTAGACAAACACCTGCGTTGGCCCGGATGCGAATTATTTTTGACTGGTGGTTTAGCCGCGCTGCAAGTGGGGCCAGCCGCAAGAAACCTTTCTGGGGCGAGAATGGCGTGCGATCGCATTGTACCGGCGATTGTCAAATCCAGCATTGCACTCTCGCCAGCAATAATTAGTCAGCAGTCATTAGTTATCAGTGAGTAGCGACGATCGGTTATTAGTTAAGTTGTTGTACATTTAAATTGCATATTTCTGGCGTCGGAGCAATGAGCCACTCATGGTTTGATTATTTGTTGACACACAATTTAAATGCTGAGCGAGCTTATTAGCAAGTTACTTTTTAACTCGGGGGTAATCATAGCAATTTCACAAATTCCTACTACAAACATTGGATTTATTTACTTATTCCAATACCTGCGCCAGTGAAACAGATTCTCCCATAAATTGCGCGAAAAAGTATTGCTACCCAAGCGCTGCGACTCCCAAAGAGCAGCAGTTTGACCGTTAATTGCCGAAAAACTCGACCAAATATAAGGAAGTTGGGCGATCGCCTCAACCTTCATCCCGTGACGCACAGCCAAAGCGATCGCGTGAATCAACTCAGCAGCTTGCGGCCCCACAATACTCGCTCCCAAAATCTCCCCGTTGCGACGCCCGACAATCTTACAAAAACCCGTTGTATCCCCGGACATTTGAGCTCTTTCAACATTCTTGAAATATTCCCGACAAACAATAAGATCGTCTCCAAAACGGCGCCTTGCTTGCGCTTCAGTCAAGCCAACCCTCGCCAACTGCGGATCGGAAAAAATCGCCCAAGGAATCCCGCGATAATCTATTTGAAACAGCGGCAAAAACAAAGCATTTTTCACAGCAACCGCAGCTTCGTAATTAGCGATGTGAGGAAACGGATAACCCCCAGCAACATCGCCGATCGCATAAATGCGGCGATTAGTTGTTTGCAGCTTTTCATTTAAAATCACCCCCCGAGCGCTAAATTTAACCTTAGCCGCTTCGAGATTTAACGATGAAAAATTGTGCCCTCTACCGGCGGCCAGAAAAATCTCCTCAGCTTCGATCGCCCTTGGCCCAGCTTGAATCCACTTTTTACCCTCAATCACCCTAGCTTGAGTCACCTCAGTAGCAGTCAGAATCCGCACTCCTTCAGCTTCCATTCCAGCTTGCACCAAACCAGCAGCCTCCCGGTCTTCTTTAGCCAAAATGTGCGAACTTTTCACCACCAAAGTGACAGCAACCCCCAGCCGAGCAAAAGTCTGAGCCACTTCGACACCGCTGGGATCTGCGCCGATTACAGCCAAACTTTTAGGCAACTCTGAAAGTTTTGCTAATTCCCCGACAGTTTCCGAAGTAAAAAAGCCAGCAGACGAAAGTCCTTCAATATTGGGAATCGCCGGCAGAGTTGGACAAGCTAGCAAATAACTGAGCGATCGCAATGAACGCCCGCCGACAACAAAAGCCAAATCCGGTTTCGCAACAAACTCGCCGCTGCCAAAAATAACATCGACTCCGCGAGCAGCTAAAACGCTGAGAGAATCTATTTCTGACAAATTAGAAACAACACCCTCTGCCCACTTTAGAACCCCGTCAAACCGCAATTCGCTCGGCATGGAGGAATTAGCGACTTCCCAGCGAACCCCCAACTGCTGGCGGCTGATCTGCTGGGCAAAACGAGCAGCCTCCCTCAAAGTTTGGCTGTATCTCAAACCAAGGTCGATCGACTCTTTTCCCCCTGTCGGCAAATCTTGCGAATTACTTAGCGGTTCCACCAAAGCAACGCGGGCCGGGAAATTAGTTGCAGTCAAAGCAGCATAGCGTCCGGCCGGAGTCCCACCAATAATCACTAAATCATAGTCAAGCATAAATAAAGAAGTCAATCGATTTTAGATTTTAGATTTTAGATTTTAGATTTTAGATTCAAGCATTGACCCCACGGATAAATTCGGGGGCTCCTTTATCGGATACAGGTTTTTTATTTCTGGACGGATGAATCCGGGGGCTTGTATCCTGGATGCTTTCGGTCAGTAGTCATTAGTCATTAGTTAGTAGTTTAGGACGATCCGCGTGCGGGGTCAGAAACCCGGTTTCTTCCTAGATATTTCGCTGCAAAACCCAAGATTTATCAGAGAAACCGGGTTTCTTGGGGATGTCCGCTCAAACGACCAATAAAATCGGTTTGTCAACTTTTATTGGTTGTTAATAGTCAACAGTCAACTGACAACTGACAACTGTCAACTCTCAGCTAACGAATAACTTCGGCAAGTCCAGCAATCAGCCGCAGATTGTCCGCCCTTGAGCGCACAGCCACTCGAAAAAACCGATCGCCCAACTCAGGAAAACTCAAACAATCCCGAATCAAAATCCGGTGTCGTTCCAACAGACTTTTTTGAATCAAAGAAACCGACATCGACGACTCAACCAACAAGAAATTAGCCGCCCCGGCAATTGGCTGCAAACCCGGTAAATTAGCCAAACCCTCAAATAGCTCTCGGCGAGCCACAGGCAGCCAATCCCAAGTTTGCCGCTCAAAAACAGTATCTCGCACCACAGCAGCAGCAGCAGCAGCAGCCAAAGCATTCACAGGCCAAGGATCGCGCTGCAACTGCCAGCGGTCCAGAATATCGGGATGGGCGATCGCACAGCCCAACCGCAGTCCCGGCAGAGAATAGAATTTAGTGAGCGATCGTAAAATCACCAAATTCGGAAACTCCTCAACAGCATCGATCAAAGTTTCCTGCTCAGAAGGCGGTAGAAAGTCCATAAAGGCCTCATCTACCACCACCATACCTAACTGCTTCACATAAGGCAAAATCGCCTCCCTACCAAACAGCAAACCCGTAGGATTGTGCGGGTTGTTCAGGAGTAAACCTCGATCGGCATTGAGAGCAAGAGGAACCGGGAGATGGAAAGAAGGGGAGACAAGGGAACGGTTAGACACCGACAAATCATCCGTTTCTAACGGGCGAACAGGCTCCGCGTCCAACAATTGGAGATCCAAAGGACATTTGAGCACCTTCGCCCCGAAAGCCGAAAGAGCCCGCCAGTAATCGCCAAAAGCCGGAGTCACCAAATAAGTCGCCTCCAGCTTCGACAAATCCCAAGCCGCCCAAGTCAACAATTCCGCCGAACCATTCCCCGGCAAAATCCAATCCGGGTCAACATTCAAAGCCTCACCCAAAGCAGTCCTGAGCTCTCCATAATCCGGGTCTGGGTAAGCCGTCAGACTGCTCAAGTGTGCTTGAATCGCATCCAGGGCCGACTCAGGAGGGCCCAAAGGACTGATACTCGCAGAAAAATCGAGAATAGCAGAGGGAGGGCAGCCTGCCAGTGCGGCTGCCCAAGCTAAATTCCCACCGTGTACAGGTCTAATCAAGACTCAGTTCGCCAGTTATTCCGCGTTTTTCGGCGGTGCAACTCTGTCCTTAAACAACTTCCCTGCGGAAAATGCAGGAACTCGGGTTGCTGGGATTTCCATCTTGTCGCCAGTTTTGGGATTGCGACCCTCGCGGGCTTTGCGTTCCCGCGACTCAAACGAGCCAAAACCGACCAGCGTCACCTTGTCGCCGTCGGAGACAGCTTCCATGATTGCTTCCAAGGCTGCACTCAAAACAGCATCTGCCTGTTTTTTAGTGACACTAGCCTTTTCTGCCACTACATCAACCAATTCACCTTTGTTCATTGCGCACTCCTTCAGGGTTTGCAAAATACGTCAAACAGAGTTCAACTATTAGCTGTGAGTTATCAACTGCATGGGGGTGTGGCTTGGGAGGTTTGGGTTGTTCCCTTTGGCTCCTGTCCGCTTCCCCAATTCAAAACTCCTGCTGAATACTAATTACCCTAGGGTAATTGGTCAGAAAAGGAATTTTTGTTTCTAATTGCTGAAAACCCCACAGCATCTAATTTTCACTGCATTATTCTAAAGTCTTGCCGACCGTTATGGATCGGTGGAACCTTTAATTTATATGGAACTTGGCAACTTTTTAGAATTAATACCCAAAATTAGGTAAAAAAATACCACTTAGGAGAGAAGATTTCTCGCCTCGGTGGATGTGACATCTGAAAAAAATGAAAAACAGAAAGAATAAAATGTCATTTGTCAAGAGCTAAAGGAAAACTTTTTTCCTTCTCCGTTCTTCATTTCCTGCTCTTTCCTTCCCCCCGTGGGGCAGGGCTGTTTCATTCTCCCGAAACCCGCCAGGGACAGAAGTCCCTGTCTCATAGCTGAAGTAGTCTGAAGACGACTGAAAGAGTCATGTCTAGTCCTCTAAAAGAGGACTAATGAGTTCTATAGTCCTCTTTTAGAGGACTTTAGCTTTGAGGCAGGGGTTTCAACCCCTGTCGGACTGAGGGGAAAGAGCGTTAAGTTGACACCAATGCCCTCTTCCCTCTTCCTTCGCTCTACTGCCTCGGCTGGACGGGCTGACTGCGCTGCAACAGTTGGCGCGCGTCGGGACTGATGTTGTTTTGGTAGCCAAAGTTCGATCGATCGCTATCATCCAAAATCTGCGGAGTCAGCAATACAATCAACTCCGCCCGCTGGTTCCTCTTATCGGTACTCCTGAACAGGGAACCGATAATCGGCAAATCTCCCAAAATCGGAATCTTGTTCGCTGTAACCCGTTCTTCGTCGCGGATAATCCCCGAAACAATCAAAGTCTGACCGTCCCGCAGGCGAATTAACCCCGATTGCAACGAGCGCTCGCCCAGCAGAGTGATCTGATTGGTGTTCGCGCCAGTCGAAAGGTTTTGAGTGTTGCCGGGTGTCCTGATAATCGGGTTCACCCGCAGAGAGACAAAGCCGTTGTCGTCAACCCGATCGATCGCCACCCCTAACTGCAAACCAGCCCTGTCTTTGACGGCCGTCACAGTTTGGGTACTTGTATTTCCTGTAGTCTGCGTTTGCGACGTGATGTTAGTGATCACCTCATCAGTAATATTCACATTCGCCGTTTCCCCTTCTTGGACAACCAGAGTCGGATCGGTCAGGATTTTGGCATTGTTGCTGGTAATACTTGCCCGCAAGGCCGACAGGAACCTCCTGGGATATTGGAACAGCGGGAACAAGCCGAAAGTCGCACTTCCCACAGAGCTTAACGCTCCAGTGGTTAAGTCTCTCTCAAACGGCTCGTAATCGGTAATCCCAATTCGCCTAGGGTCATCAGTAATCGGCGCTGTCGGCTGCACGAACAACCCGCCGCCCGGTGCTGTCAGCGGCACGTTAAGTAGCCTGCCGTTCGGATCGTAGAAAGGCTCCCCGGTTACTGGGTTGTTGATGATCGGTCGAGCGTTGATCCCCGTAAGGGCAGTCCCGCTGGGCGGATTGATGCCACCAAAATTGAGACTTGCTGCTCCGTTGTCATTGACGAAGAAATTGTTATTAATTCCGAAAGAGAAACTGCTGTTGGTGACGTTGGCTCCCGCCAAGTTGATATCGATCACCTTGACGTTGACAGCCACTTGACGGCGGCGCAAATCTAGCTGTGTCAAGAAAGCCACAGCCATGTCAACTTTGCGCGGGTCGCCCACTAAAGTAATGGAATTGAGCCGAGAATCCGCCAGCACCGACAGTCCCCTCAGCAAGAGCGGCCCGGTGCCTTCCCTAGCGCCGATCGCCTTAATGTCCGGTTCCCTAATTTCCACATCCCGTGCCGCATTTCCCTGGCCCACGCTTTGAATAGTCACCCGAGTAATCGGCAGTTGAGTTTCCGCGCCTTGAGCGCTCAAAAAGTTAGCTGCATCCGTAGACCGAACTTGATTGAGCCGCAAAGTCCGAATGATAATATTGCGCGAGTCGATCGGCAAGCTAGTCCCTACAAAAATCGTCCGCCCCTGGCGGTTAGCTTGCAGCCCGCTAATCCGCAGCACGTAGTTGAAAACATCTTGCACAGACTCATTTTCGATGTCCAAGGAAATCTTCGGCCCTTCATCGGAGCCTGTCGCTCCCGGTGCGACCGCGGGTTGGCCGGGTTGACCGGGGGCCCCGCCGCCTGTAAAAGCGATGTTCAATCCCGCAGCGCGGGCCAGCAGAGCTAAAACGTCTCGGACTGGGGCATCCCGCAACACCAAGCGGGGGATGCGTTCTCCCGAACTCAGTTCAATATTTCCCACGCCTGGGGCGATGTTAGACACCGCGATATCTCCCAAGGGCGGCGCCACGGCCCGCGGCTGGAAAGGCGCCGCCTGATTTGTCTGGGATTGTATTTCGCTGGGGAGGGGCGGACGATCGTTTCTGCTAACAGTAACTTCGGGATTTGGCAGCAGCACGCCTGGGTTTTGCGACGTGCGAATTTGGGGAGCCGGCCGGGGATCTGTTTGGCTCAGCGGCAGTCCCGGAGGTGGCGGAGGTGCAGTTTGGGCAGACTGTGCAGTCCCGCCCTGTCCGGCAACGCTGAGGACGATGCTTTGGCCTTGTCCCGGAACAATTTGTCCGTTGGGAACTCCGTTGGTGCCTGCCACCACAACGCGGATGCTGTTAGCCTCTACCTGGCTGATTTCTACTGAAGAAATTCCCGGAGCGGGGTTATCTTGACGGAAGCTGTTGCCTTGTGGCAAGCGGAGCTGGGTGTTAATAATTGTGGCTTGGTAAGTATTGCCGTTATTGATGGCGAAAACTTGCGGGCGATCGCCCTTTTCCGTAGCTAGGACAATATTTACCCCATTATTGCCTTGACTTACTTGCACTCCTGTGACTTGAGTCGGCACTGCCAAGACGGGGGCTTGGGCGATCATAACTCCTGCAGCGCTGCATAAGAGTCCTCCACTTAACCGTAGATGCTGTTTCACGTTCTCTCCTCAACTACACTTTGTTATTTGTTGTTAGCAGTCTTTTGTCGCTAGCTGCTAAACTGACTGAAAGATTCTCGATTCGATCCTTTTTGAAAGGAGAAGTTATGCCCTTTTCGATTTTAGATTTTCGATTAGGAATAACTGATGATATAAGGGTTAGAAGCTATCCTACAGTTTCATTATTTTTTGGAACTGATATTAGAATAAATTCGGTCTAAGACCGAATTTTTGAGTGCCATATAATAAATTATTTGATGGCATTCCTAATTTTTTGACTTCTACCTTCAATCTTCAAAGTTCTACCTTCTGCATTCTCCATTTTTGTGAAATAGCGACTTGGGAATAATAGCTAATATCCGCCAAACAACCACTACTTAGCAACAGGACTCGGAGCCGGAATTTGCGCTTTTTCTTCTTGCTTTAACGGCAGCAGCGCGTGCAAGTCAAAAGCAGTTTTAATTTTAGTTGGCGGCTGCTCCACAGGAACTATTTTCCCTTTCAAAAAGTCAACTTCAATTGCCTGATTTGATGCTAGCAATTCAGATTTCAAATTCCTCACTACCAACAGCGACTGCATCAACTCCAAGTTACGCATAAAATTGCGGGTTTGAGCGAAAGTGCCTTCAAACTCTACCTTAAATTTTTTGCGTCTGAGCTTGCCAGCCAGGGACGGCCCGAAGGAGGTATCGGCCAGAATATCTGGGTCTGGAGCTCCCGGCGCGGCCGTTGCTGCTGCTGGCGGGATATCCGGCTCAAATTTGGTAATTTTAGCCTTGAGGTCATCTCCTTGCACGCCGGCGTTGATTCTATTAACCAGTTGGGTCATGTCCAGCAAAAGCGTGTTGGCGCTGGCGTCGCTGGCAAACATTGCAGTCACGTTGGCGCGGCGCTGTTTTGCTTCTTCTTGCTTTGCTTCTGCTTCTGCCTTTTTTTGAATTTGAGTTTGCAATTGCAGTTGCGTTTGCTTGCTTTCGCTAAGCTTTTGCTTGAATTCGCCGCTTTTTTGGAATTCGGGCAGTACGAACTGGTAGCCGAGGTAGCCGGCAATTCCGAGACCTAGAACCGCGACGCCGATTGCTTGGACTTGGGGCGTCAGCTTAATCCCGAATATTTCCTTAGCTGAGGACTCTTCTGCTTTTCCGCCGCTGGGAATAAACTCATTTGCTGCTGTCATTGTTTTTTCACCTCTGGTTTTTGTGGTTCTAGCACTCCTTTTTCTTGAAGTGTTTCTATCCGTATTGCTAGCCCGTCTGCTTGCTTGCTCCGCAGCTCGGGGAGCAACTCGGAGGCTCCCGTCGGGCTGAGCGTTGTTTCAATTTTATATTCCACCACCGGCCGCAGTTTGGGAAGTTCTGCTGGTGCTGCTGCGTTTTGGTTGCGCACTTGTAATTGTGCGGGGTTGTTTTTTAATGTGGCCGCTACCAGTTTGGTATCGGTGTTGAGGAAGAAAGGAGACCGCTGGACTAGCAACATAAAGTCGTTAACTTGAGCAAAGGTACTTGCTATCCCTGAAATTTGTACTTTTGCTGCCTGCGGCGGCGGAACGACGGGGGCGGGAGCAGCAGCCGGGGTGGGGCTGGCTGGAGACGGACTCGCCCCCGGGGAGGCAGCGGGAGTTGCTGCGGGGGGAGGGGGTGCTGCTGCAACGGGGGACGGACTGGGGTCGATTTGCTCGATTTTGGCAATTTGCACTCCCGCCGGAGTGCGGGCGCTCAGGTCTTGCAGCATCGCCGACCAAGGTTTAATTTGGTCGAATACTCCGGCTAATGCTTTGTATTCGGCGGTAACTTGGTCGGTTTCGGCGTTGATGGCTTTGATGGTGTTGGCTTGAGTGTTTAACTTTGCCAGTTCTTCGTCGATGGTTGCTTGTTGTGCGGCCAAGTTGGTATTGTCGTTAGTCGCCCACCACCAAGCGCCCATGACTGCGGCGTTGAGGCCGAAGGCAAACAGCAGCGCCCCAATTAGGGGCAGTTGGTCTTTGGCTCCACCGGAACTTTTTTTAGCTGAGCTTTTGGCTGCTGCGACAGGTTTGTAGTCCGGCCGGTCGTTGAGAAAATTAATATCTAGGCTGTACATGGCTTCACTCGATTTTATAGCAGAAGGAAGAAGGTAGAAGGCACAAGGTAGAAGGTAGAAGGCACAAGGTAGAAGGTAGAAGGTAGAAGGTAGAAGACACAAGGAAGAAGGTAGAAGTAAGAAGGAATCGACCGCTTATGTTTCAGCAATTAAGAAGGTCCTAACTGTCTTGGCTGTTGCTATAGATTTAAATTTGAAATTTTAGATTTTTGACAGAACCCAAGATTGCTGGTACAAGTGAAGGATTTATTTAGGGAAGAAAGAAACAACTTTCTTCCTTCTACTGAAGGAATGGGCTGCTTCTACCTCAGAGATATTCTACCTTTTACCTTCTACCTTCTACCTCCAATATTCTACCTTCTGCTTTCTGCCTTCTTCTTTGGGCAGGGGTTTTTACCTAAAATTCTCAAATCGGTTTTTCTCCCATCTAAAACTGTTAGGTCACATCACCTCCCTGAGTCCTAAACCTAGGGCGACTCCTAAACCTGCTCGCTGTTCTGGGGTAATTTCTTCGCTGATTTCGAGTCCTAGGGTTTCGATGGGATCGACTTGAGATGCCGGCAAGCTTAATCTTTGCATGAAAAATTCGTCTAGTTTGCCGATCGCAGCTCCAGGACCCGCTAACAGCAGTTGCGCTACTTCAAGTTCTTCGCTCTGGTTGAGGTAAAAGTCTACTGAGCGGCGCAGTTCGTCTGCTAGTTCTCCCAATACTTTAATCATCGCATTTGTGCCGGGATTGGCGTCTCCCGATGCGCCCATTGTATCTGTGACTGGCAGAGTCATCCCTTGCAGTTCGCTGGTGTCTCTGGTTGGCGGCAGGTTCATGGCTTGGTTGAGGGCGGTCTGGATTTGGTAGGTGCCGATCGGGATGGTACGGTTGAACTGAGGTATACCGTCCACTACTATAGCTAACTCGGTGCTGTCAAATTCTATGGCGGTGAGAACTGCTGCTTCTTGGGAGGAAAATTGTTGCAGTTGTTCTTTGAGGGTGCGGATTAAGGCAAAGCTGGTTACTTCTAGTACGTCTATAATCAGTCCGGCTTCTTTAAAGGTTTCGATGTATGTGTCGGTAACTTCTCTGCGGGTTGCTACTAACACGACTTGCACTTTTTCTACTCCGTCGTCATCTACAAAAAGGCCTATTTTTTGATAGTCTACGTCGGCGTCTTCTCTGGGAAACGGCAAGTACAGTCCTGCTTCTGCGTTCATGTAATCCCGCAGTTCTTCTTCGTTGAGCTCTGCGGGAACTGGGATGAGGCGGATGACGGCTTCGCGGCCGGGAATGGCTGTGGCTACTCGCTTGGCTTTGATTTTGTTTTCAGCGAGGACGGCGCGTATGAGTTCTGCCATTCCTGGCGGATCGACTATTTGTCCTTCTTGTACATAGTCTTCTGGAACTTCTATTGAGGCTAGGATGCCTAATTTTAATGCCTGAGCTTTCTTTTCGAGCTGAATGATGTTGATGCGGTCTGGGGCTATTTCGATCCCGATTCCTGGCTGGCGTTGGGAAAGTAGACCTTTGAAAAAGTTAACCATGTGATTGGGTCGCCGGTAATTGCTATTTTTTTCTTTTGTAGTTGGCCAGCCTGATTCAGCGCGCGCGGTGTTGGAGGGTTGGTTTCCAACTGCCGCAAGAGTGCTGCAATCTCGGTATCCCGCCGTAGCTGCGCAGATCCGTCTGTGTTGCGCGATCGCTAGTTCCGATTTTATGCTATCCAATTTACTTGACAATAGCTATTCTGCTGCGAATGTCAATAAATTCCAGCTCGATCGACCGAAAACCTGCCGATTCTGCACAAAAACAGACTATCTCGCTCCTGGGCCCAGGTACAAAACTCTGTTACTGACTCGATCGCGCTTGATTCGGGCGATCGCTTTTTTCTAACGGTTCCCATAACTCTCAAATTTTATTCTATGAAACGTAAATCTTGGCAACTGTTTGCTGTTTTTGGACTCGTGGGGCTGCTGCTGGCTGCGGTGGTGAGTTGCAGCAAGCCGGCTGTTAATTCCCAGGCAAATAATACGCAGCAAATCGAGTTCTGGACTATGCAGCTTCAACCTCAGTTTACTGAGTATTTCAACAAGACGATCGCCGGTTTTGAAGCGGAAAATCCGGGGGTGAAGGTGCGTTGGGTGGACGTTCCTTGGTCGGCGATGGAAAGCAAGATTTTGGGGGCGGTTTCGGCGAAAACTGCGCCGGATGTGGTTAACCTCAATCCCGATTTTGCTTCGCTGTTGGCGGGACGCAATGCTTGGCTGGATTTGGATTCTCGGATTCCGCAGCAAGTTCGATCGCTCTATCTCCCAAATATCTGGAAAGCTAGTGTACTCGACGGCAAGACTTTTGGCATTCCTTGGTATCTCACGACTGGGGTGACAATTTACAATACGGAGTTGTTAAAGAAGGCTGGAATTGCTAAGCCTCCGGCTACTTATGCCGAGTTAGCAACTGTTGCGAAGCAGGTGAAGGAGAAGACTGGTAAGTTTGCTTTTTTTGTGACTTTTGTGCCGGAAGATTCGGCGGAAGTTTTGCAATCTTTCGTGCAGATGGGTGTGCCTTTGGTTGACGCTAAAGGCAAGGCTGCTTTTAATACTGATAAGGGGAAAGCTGTTTTTCAGTATTGGGTGGATTTGTACAAGGGCGGACTTTTGCCGCAGGATGTTTTGGTGCAGGGACATCGCAGGGCGATCGAGCTTTATCAAGCTGGGGAAACTACTTTGTTAGCTTCGGGGCCTCAGTTTTTAAAGGCGATTTCTGAGAATGCTCCGAGTATTGGTGCTGTTTCGGCTGCTGCGCCTCAAATTACGGGGGAAACAGGCAAGAAGACTGTGGCGGTCATGAATTTGGTTGTGCCCCGCGACAGCAAGCGCCCTGATGATGCTGTCAAGTTTGCTTTGTACGTGACTAATTCTCAAAATCAGTTGGCTTTTGCTAAGGCTGCTAATGTTTTGCCTTCTACGGTTGAGGCTTTGCAGGACGGTTATTTTAAGAGCGTTCCCGCTGATGCTCCTGCAGCCGATCGAGCTCGGGTTGTTAGTGCTTCTGGGTTGAGTTCCGCCGAGCTATTGATTCCGCCTCTCAAGGATGTTAAAAAGCTGCAAAAGGCGATTTATGACAATTTGCAGGCGGCAATGTTGGATGAGAAGTCGGTAGAGCTAGCTGTCGCTGATGCCGCTAAGGCTTGGGATCAAAGGTAGTTTTTAATTGAAGCTGGGGCGGGATTTTTTTTGCTCTCGCCCTTGCTTTTTTCTACAAGTTGACGTATTCTTAAATAATGGGAATTTGTGTCGCCATAGATAAGCAAATATCAGCTTTTAAGTTATTATCGAATGATGAAATTACCGCCTCTTCACAACGCAGAGTCAGAGGAAAAATCTGGATCAGTCAATCTCGACTATTTTAGAGGTAAATGTTTGTTGATAAGAACGATCGCTCATCCCAGAAACCGGGTTTATTTATCCCGTGCGATCGCCTTTCTCAATTCAGCTTGATTGATAATTTGTAGGAATATAGTCTGAATTCATCAAATATTCAGAAATTTGACTCGTGTTAAAATCAAAGCTCAGATCGGAATAGGAGAAAATTCTTATGCCAGCGATGACACTCAAAGATTTAAACCAAGTTCAAACCCTTTTTTCCGAAGCGGGTTTAGATTACAAAATTGAACTAGAAGACGGGAGACTTTCAGTTATGGGGCCGTCAGACATCGTATCCAGTGAAATCAGTAGCCGTCTCATCGCCTTTCTTTTCGCTTGGATAAATCCCCGTCGCTTGGGGAGAGTCTTTGACTCCGCAGGCGGTTTCATCATGCCGGATACGAATGTCAAAGCACCGGATGTTTCTTTTGTGCGCGCCGCCCGCTTGCGCCAAAGTCCGCGTTATTTTGGAGAACTTGTCCCCGATTTGGTGGTTGAGATTAAATCTCAGAGCGATCGCATTAAGCCTATAGAAGCCAAGGTTTTGAAGTTTATAGAACTGGGTGCGACCGTCGGAATTCTGATCGATCCTGATGAAGAAACATTGACAATTTATCGCTCTACAGGTGAACCGACTGTTTTAGGAAATGGCGATATCTTAACAGTAGCAGAACTTTTTCCCGGTTGGGAATTGCCCGTTTCGGAATTGTGGCCTCCTATCTTTACTGAGGAAGAAACACAATTCTGATGCGTTTAAGCTTGGGATTGTTGTTGTTGCAAAAAATAGCCGACGAGATAAAGCGAACCGCAAAGGATTGTTAGGTTGTCGCCTGTAACAGCAGCATCTAAAGCTGTTGTTAAGTCGGAGAAGGCTTGACAGAGAGTTAATTCGGGGCAGATAATTTGAGCTAGGGCGGCTAATTCTGCGGGGGATGATGAGTTTTGATCGGGTACGGGTACTAGGTAAAGTCGATCGCCCTTTTTGAGTAATGCTTTCAAAATATCATCGCAGTCTTTAGTCGCAAGAATGCCAATTACCCAGTTAATCGGTGACGGGTGATTGTTCAGGCGATCGACATATTCACGCAGGGCGATAGCTGCGGCTGGATTGTGCGCGCCGTCAATTAATATATTGCGGTTTTTCCAAGTTGTCTGCTGGAGTCTTCCGGGCCATTGGGTTTTGGCGATACCGTTTTCGATGGCGGTTGGGGAAATTTGCCATCCTTGGTTTTGGAGAGTTTGCAAAGTTGCGATCGCAATTGCTGAATTCATTAGTTGAATTTTTCCCAGCAGCGGCAATTGATATTTTATTTTAACCGCATTTTGATTTAACTGATATTCTGCGAATCCTTGTCCTAAATCTATTGCTGGTTTTACCCAAGTTGCCGGACAGTCTAATTCTTGAATGCGTTTTTCTACTACTATTCTAGCTGATTCTGGCAATTCTCCGATCGCGGCCGGACATTTTGCTTTAAGAATTCCCGCTTTTTCCCCAGCAATATCGGCCACGGTGGGGCCGAGTATTTGCCAGTGGTCGAGACTGATAGAAGTGATAACGCTAACGAGAGGTGTTTCGCAAACGTTAGTCGCGTCTAATCTACCGCCCAATCCAGTTTCTACGACTGCGATGTCTGTTTTTTGTTCGGCGAAATACAGCCAAGCTGCGGCGGTGATTATTTCAAATTGAGTAGGAGTTTCGGTGTTGTTTTCGGTGGCGGCGACAACTCGTTCTAGACACTCTTGCAATGCTGTTGGGGAAATCGATTTTTGGTTGATGCAAATTCTTTCTGTCCAATCGATTAGGTGGGGGGATGTGTAGCGTCCAACTCGATAGCCTGCTTCTGTTAGTACGGAAGAGAGATAAGCGCAAACGGAACCTTTGCCATTGGTGCCGGCAATGTGGATAATGGGTACTTGTTGGTGGGGGTTGTCTAGTTTTTGGAGAAGTTGGTGAATTCTTTCTAGGCCGAGATGGACGCCAAAATGTTGGTAAGATTGAAGGATGGATTCTGCATTCATTGAGGGTTATTGGATTTTTTAACGAACCGCGAAGGCGCGAAGGAATAGAGGAGATAGATGTCGATTGGTATGAATATTATTTCTCTGTTTTCGGGTTGTGGCGGGTTGGATTTGGGTTTTCGCTTGGCTGGGTTTAATCCGGTTTGGGCTAATGAGTATGATAAGTCTATTTGGGATACTTACGAGTTTAACCATCCTGAAACAATTTTAGATGGCAGAGATATCAGAAAAATCAAATCTGATGAAATTCCCAACTGTATTGGGATAATCGGCGGGCCTCCTTGTCAAAGTTGGAGTGAAGCCGGGGCGAAACGGGGGATTGATGACTGTCGGGGTCAACTTTTCTGGGAGTATATCAGAATTGTGCGGGACAAGCAGCCTTTGTTTTTTTTAGCTGAGAATGTTAGCGGTATTTTGGCTCCCAGAAACAAGGATGCTTTCACTTATATATTATCGCAGTTTGAGGACATCGGATATCGGGTTTCGTACAAGTTGGTGAATGCTAGAAATTTTGGTGTCCCGCAAGATAGGCAAAGGGTGATTGTTGTTGGTTATCGGGAAAATCTGGGTTTGAGTTTTGAGTTTCCCGAACCTGGAACAGATGTTTTGACGCTGAAAGATGCGATTTTTGATTTGCAGGCGATCGCCCCTATGTCAGTTAAGAGTAAATTAGATAATTATCACGATTCTGTCCCAAATCACGAATCTGCGGATTTGGGGTTTTCGAGCATTTATATGTCGCGGAATCGAGTTAGAAGTTGGTCAGAACCTTCTTTTACAATTCAGGCAAGCGGTAGACACGCACCTCTCCATCCTCAAGCTAGTAAAATGATTCTGGTGGGCAAAGACAAACGCATTTTTGATCCCAATTCGCCTCTGCCTTACCGTCGGCTTTCTGTGCGAGAGTGCGCGAGAGTTCAGACTTTCCCGGATGAGTTTATTTTTAAATACAAGTATATTGCTGATGGATACAAAATGGTCGGCAATGCTGTTCCTGTGAATTTGGCTAGAAATTTGGCGAGTAAGATTTTTGAAGATATTGTCATAGGGAATCGGGAATCTGGCATCGGGAATCGGGCATTATCTGTCATCTGATTTTTGTCAACTAACCTATGTTTTTAGGACGTTTTGAATTGCTGAAAGCATCGCTTATTCTGCTGCTCTAGTCGTAAAGCCGATCGAGCTTCAAGAACGTTTGCAACAGCGCATTTGCTCCCTGAGTACACTGTTCGGGGGAAGTATATTCATCTTCTGCATGGCTGATGCCGCCGCGAGAAGCAACGAAAATCATCCCCATATCGGTAAACCGTCCGATTTCTTGAGCGTCGTGTCCGGCGCGGCTGATTAAATGCGTGTAACTCAAGCTTAATTCCCGGCAAACTTCTGCAATTGCATTTTGAATTTTTGGTGCTGCTAGCGTCGGCAATACGTGCAGCATTTCGGTCATTTCAACTTCGGTTAGGGTGGCAAGTGCGATCGCCCCAAACTCCTGTTTCATTTTAACTAACAACTTTTCCAAATGAGTTTGAGATATATCGCGCAAGTCGATTTTAAAATCCACCTTTCCCGGAACAATATTTGTAGCATTCGGCGACACATTTAAGTAACCCACCGTTGCTACCTGTTCTCCGGGTGTTTCCACTCCCAACTTGTTGACTGCCAGTACCATTTGTGCGGCGGCTACCAGCGCATCTTTTCGGGCGTGCATGGGCGTCGAACCGGCATGATTCGGGCGGCCCGTTACCGTTACTGCATAGCGGTACTGTCCGACAATGCCTTTGACTACTCCTATTTCGTCGGCGGTACTTTCCAAAACGCCTCCTTGTTCGACGTGCAGTTCTACAAAAGCTGCTATTTCTTGGGGATGGCGTTTGGCATCCCCAATTTTTGACCAATCTCCGCCAATTTTTTCCAAGCAAGTTTCAATGGAAGTACCGTCGGTGCGTCGGTAATATGCGGCATCGCTGATTGTATTTCCGGCCATCGCTTTGCAGCCGATAACGGTGCATTCTTCGTCAGTAAATACGATCGTCTCAATGGGATGTTCCAAGCGCACGTTATTTTCGTGCAGTACCCGCACCACTTCAATGCCTGCCAAAACTCCCAAAACTCCGTCGTAATGGCCGCCCACAGTCACGGTGTCGATGTGAGAACCTGTGGCTAGCGCTGCACCTTCGCGCTTTCCGGGATATCGACCGATAATATTCCCCGCCGCGTCAATGCGAACTGTCATCCCTGCTTCTACCATCCAAGATTCAACGAGTTGGCGGGCAAGCAAATCTGCTTTGGTAAATGCTACCCGACTGACGCCTCCTCCCGGTAGTTTGCCGATTTGAGCGAGTTGGGCGATGCTGCGGTTGAGGCGCGACCCGTTGACTGAAAGTGTAAATGTAACTGTCATATAAAGTTCTGCTATTGATTGATTTAACTAATTGTTGTATACTGTATGCAATAGCATTTAAATAGGCGAAACAATGTAGCCTTGTTTACAAAAATCGATGGCTTTGGCACTTAAACTGCTGTATGCAAAACACAGTAAGCAGAATAAAGGCGATCGCGGCCATTTAACTGTACAAAAAAGCACAATTTTTTATCGGGTGGATATGACTCAAACAGCAATTGCAGCCAAACGAGTGTTCATTTGCGGTTCTGCCCTTCGGGGTCAGCCGGACAACAGCAACCTTGGAGAAGCCAAGTTTATCAGAGAAGCGAAAACTCGTCCGATTTACCGCTTGCACTCGGCAGAAAATGGCTGGCATCCTGCAATTTACGAAGTGGCCGCCTCCGGCGTATCAATTCCGGGCGAAGTGTACGAACTGACTCCAGAGCAATTTGAAAAGCTTGCAGCCGGAGAACCGCCGTATATGTATCCGTCGGATGTGGTTTTGGAGGACGGGGAAGTGTTAACGGCTTTCTTGTACCCGCGGGAGTTAGTGGAGAAGTACAAGTGGCTGGATATTTCCGATCGAGGTGGGTGGGCCGCTTATAAAGCGGGTTCGTAGTAGTAGGGAAACGGCACTACCGTTTCCCTAGGGATTTCAGACACGGCACTACCGTTTCCCTACGGATTTCAGGTTTGTAGTGAGGACTTCAGTCCTCCTTGGAGACTATCGGCTTGTGATATTCGTGCCAGTGTCGGGCAATATCGATGCGGCGGCATACCCACACCTTTTCGTGCTGCTGCACGTAATCCAAAAAACGCGCCAGGGCAGCAGCGCGCCCCGGCCTGCCTGCCAAACGGCAGTGCAGTCCCACACTCATCATCTTGGGTGCTGTCTCCCCCTCGGCGTAGAGTAAGTCGAAAGCATCCCGCAGGTAAGCAAAAAACTGATCGCCGGAATTAAACCCCTGACTCGTGGCAAACCGCATATCGTTGTTGTCGAGGGTGTAGGGAATTACTAGGTGGGGTCTGGCGCACTCGTACACCCAGTAAGGCAGGTCATCCGCGTAGCTGTCGGCATCGTAGAGAAAACCGCCTTCCTCGGCTACTAGCTTGCGAGTATGGGGGCTCGTGCGCCCGGTATACCAGCCGAGGGGACGGCTGCCTGTAACTTGCGTATGGAGGGCGATCGCCCTGTGCAAGTGCTCCCGTTCCGCTTCTTCTCCAAAATACTTATAATCGATCCAGCGGTAGCCGTGGCTGGCAATTTCCCAATCGGCCTCTAACATCGCTGCTACTGCTTCGGGATGCCTTTCTAATGCCATCGCTACCCCGTAAACTGTTACCGGAATTCTCCTAGAAGTAAACATCCGGTGCAGCCGCCACAAACCGGCCCGACTGCCGTATTCGTAACAGGATTCCATATTCATGTGGCGCAGTCCCGATAGGGGGACGGCCCCGACAATTTCTGACAGAAACGTTTCCGAAGACGCATCTCCGTGCAGGATGCAGGTTTCTCCGCCTTCTTCGTAATTGATGACAAATTGCACGGCTACGCGCGCTCGATCGGGCCATTTGGGGTGGGGCGGATTTTGCCCGTAACCGATTAATTCTCGCGGATAATTTGCTGACATATTACAGTGCGAGCTTCCCGCTCGCGATCGTTAATTGAGATTGTCGCGAATTGAGATTGTCGCTCTGGCGATCGGGAGAGATTCTTTTTAATGGTACGATCGCCTTTATTTTAACTTATCTATTTTCCCGTGCTGCTGTTCTATCTCCTGAATTTCTTTAATTACCCGCGCTTTGCTGGCAATTAAATGTTCTTTAATTGCTTGGACAGCGGCGGCCGGATTTTGTTCGCTGACAGCTTGATAAATGCGGCGGTGTTCGCTGCGAATTTCCAATACTCCCGGATTGTATTCCATTGTGCGGAGCCGCACTAAGATCATTTTGTCAAATACCTGATCTAACAAAGTTACCAACCAAGAATTGCCCGAACTTTGGGCTAGCAAACGGTGAAATTGGCAGTCTGCGTACAATAATTGATAGTTTGTCAGTTCGCCCGAGCGCGCCTGTGTGTTATTTTCTGCTTGTTGGACGATCGATTCGAGTTGTTTCAATTGAGTTGGTGTCGCATTTTGACTCGCCCCGGCCACTGATAACTGTTCCAAAGCAATCCGACAATCGTAAAGATCCGCTGCATCGGCGATCGAAAGCGTAGCGACGCGCAATCCATTATTCGGATCTGCCGTCACTAAATTCTCTCGTTGCAGTTGGCACAAAGCTTCTCTCACAGGAGTTCTGCTGACGTTTAGCATTTGGGCCAGTTGTGTTTCGATCAGGCGTTCTCCACCTGCTAATTCCCCCGACAGGATAGCAGTTCGGAGAGCTTGGTAAGTTTGTTCGTGGAGGGATTGAGTGCGGCGAATCGCGCGAAATGAAAGGCCCAAAATCAGTTATCCTTCAGTTTAAAATAAAGTTAGTTTACTATTGTTAAAAATGGTTGATTCAGCCTCCTATCTAAAACTTTTATGTTAAATGAGAGTTTGTTTTGGCTGACTCATTATCAATGATACAGCACATTGACGCTTCTGTAGCAGATAGGTATAGATTGCAGGTGACATTTGTAGGGACTATAGATTGTACGCGACACCTGTAGGGACACGGCAGTGCCGTGTCCCTACCCACACCTGCAACTGTAGGCATACGGCAATGCCGTGTCCCTACTTAAAAGGCGTGTGCCTACTTAAAAGCTAAACTGAGTGCGAAGATTTCCGACAAATACAGTGGGGTTGCCATCAAAATTGTTGGCATTGAAAATAGCGTAAAATGCCGGGACGATCGCAATATTATTAGTAATCGGGTAATAGTACGAACCCTCTACCTCGTACTGAGTACCTCCATTACCCCCGCCCGACAGCAAAAATCTGCGGCCCGATATATAATTGTGGGGAATCACAAATGAAAGTACACCCAGCGCGCCCTTTTTTCCCAAATCGGGAAATCCCATCCCGACTTGAAAAGACTGTACTTTAATATCTCCACCAGAGCGATCGCGATTTACCGGATTTACCTCAAGTTTCCCGTAGGAATACCGCCCGAATAAACCAAAATTTCGGGTCAGCAACCAATCAAAATTGACAACAAAAGCATCTGCACCGGAGTCTCTAACTCTTCCCCCAAAACCGTCATCTGCATAGCCGTAAGGCAGCGGCTCGCCCACTGCACCGCCGATGAATCCATTATAAGGTTTGAGGCTCGATCGCGCGTAAATCAGCCTGAGATTGAAAGAGTTGCTGGGAGAGTATTCTAATTGCGCTGTAATCGTGTTTGAACTGTTGAACAAACCATCGCTGGGATTGCTAGCGGTATTGAATACCGCAGGATTCAAAAATTCGGTATTTTCAGCCATATAGGCAGCAGTAAACCTGACTGGTTTGGCAATTTGCCAAATGACAGCAGCACCCGATCCGCGATCGACGGCATTCAACAGTGTACTTCCGTTCGAGTTAAAACTCGTTGCTCCTCTGAGAAAAAACGTGAAGCGGTTGCCGTCAAAGTATCGATAATAATTCAACCGCGGCCCGATCGAAACTTGAACTTTATCTCCTACCGGAAACGTGTAGGACATCTCGCGAATTCCCACATTATTAGCCGCCGGCACGCCAGTTTGATCTAAAAACGGCGTTCCCCAAGAGTTGTAAAAACCCGCCGATACAAGTTCGTTCGCAGGCGAGTTGCCGTTGCCGAAAACTAACTGAGTCACCAGGGAATCTTTGCCCGTAAACGAGGTATTTAGCGTCAAGAAAGCGTAGTAGCTAAAAGTATTTTCAGGTCGATCGCGATCGACGCGAGTCGGTCGATTGTTTGCATCGCGAGTTGGGGGAGCAAAGGCGCTGTTCGGGGCAGTGCGGCTGCGTTCGGCAGTGATGTCGCCTGTGGGAAATGCTGATGTGAGGTTGAACCAAACCGTAGCATTGAGTTTCGTTGTGGTCGAGAATTGATTAGATTCTAGCTCCGCCGTGCGAGCTTCTAATACATCGACTCTACCGCGCAGCGTTGCTAGTTCTGCCGCAAATTCTTCTTGCAGTTTCTGAAGTTTTTCTAAATCTTCTTTTTTGACAAAATTCGAGGTTCCGCCTGTTATCAACTCGGAAACTTGATCGAGGCAAGCGTTCAAGCCGGCGGCGAATTCGTAGCGAGTCATGGCTCGATTTCCGCGATAGGTGCCGTCGGGATATCCTGCGATGCAGCCGTAGCGTTCAACTAATGATTGCAGTGCTTGAAATGCCCAATCTGTGGGTTTGACATCGCTGAGTTGGGAAACTGAGGTGACTTGCTCTATTTCGGAAGCCTCGTTTATTTCCAGGCTATCTATCTGTTCGATGTCGTCAATACTTGCCGGATTTTGCTGCGTTTGGATTGACTCCGCCAATACGTTCGATCCACCGGATTCTTGGGCTGCTGTTTCTGTAGGTTTTACCTCGTTTTCTTGAGAAAATGCTGTAACTTTTTCCGGCTCGGTTTCTGGTTGATTTTTGGGTGCGATATCGGCGGAATTTTCTGGTGTTACCGCTGGATTTGTCTGGGTGGGAATTGGTGCGATCGCAATTTGTGCTTCGCCGGATTCTTCAGTTACTGTGTTGGCAGGTGTAACATCGTTTAGCTGAGAAACTGATGTGACTTGATCGCTGTCTGGAGTGAGTGAACTATTCTCCTGTTGTTGTCGATCGTTTAGTTCTATCTGGGCTGCTATTTCTGGCGTTACCGCAGGGTTTATCTGTGTTTGACTTGGTGCGATCGCCACTGGCGATGCAACCAATTCTGCTAGCGGTAACTCTGCTGTCAGGGCTTTTGCTTCCTCGGTTTCAGCAGCGGCAATTTCCGCAGCAAAGCTGGCAGGACAATGCAGAAAATTAATACAAAAAAAGGCTGGCGTTGCTGTCAGCAGGATTTGGAAAAACAAAGATTTAGACATTATCCTCACACCGTAAATAGCGAAATTGGAGGCAGAGCCTCCGGATCTGCGTTACCAGGCTCTGCCTGGTAACGAGTAGAATACCCCTCGATTTCTTAGTCCGCGCAGGCGGACTTTGTTTGTGTAGTAGCGGTTTCAACCGCCGAGCGATCTCGGACAACGGCAATATATTCGATCGACTTTTAAGTCAAGGGTTTGCGATCTGCAGCAGCAGGTAAAGCTCGCTCTTCTTTCGGAGGCAAGTAGCTCTCATCAAATATCTGATTAACTGGCGGAGCTGCTATTTGTAAGACTTCTGCTACTTGTTTAGCTGTGGCTTCCAGACGAGTTGGATCGACTCCTCCCAAGCCAACTTTTTCAACTTCGGGAGTAACGTACAGCCTTTCTAAAGCAATTTGCAGGCGGCGCTTTTCCGCATTTTTGTCCATCAAGCTATCTCCAGCTTTCACCACCGATTCCAATCCGGCTGCCGGATCTTTTAATGTATCTTGAAGTCCTTTAAAATACGCTCTCAAAAAGCCTTTTACTACTTCTGGATTTTTTTCTAAAAAGGCTTTTTTAACAACGATCGCATTTCCGTACAAATTTAAACCGTTCTCGGTGTAGTAAAAGACATTCATATCTTCCGGCTTTTTGCCTGCTTTTTCTAATGCAGGGATTATCGTTGTTGCAAAGCCGCTCACCGCATCCACATCGCCTTTAATTAATAATGTTTCGCGCAGCTTTGGCTCCATTGTAATCCACTCTACCGAGTCTGCCTGCACGCCCGTTTTTTGGGCAAATACTGGCCACAATTTGCGGGGTGCATCTCCTGCGGGAGCTCCTAGCTTTTTGCCGGCTAATCCTTTAGGATCTGCAATGTTGCTCGACTTGAGGGCAACAATTGCAAAAGCCGATTGGTTGTAAGGTATTGCAACTGCTACTACTGGATCGTTTGGATTCTTGGCGTTGAACTCCATCATCGAGTAAATATCGCCAAATCCGATCTCGAATTGGCCTGCTGCAACTTTGGTAATTGTGTCAGATGAACCGTAGCCCCGCTCGATTTTGACATCCAATCCTTCGGCTGGGAAATAGCCTTTTTCAATGGCAATTGTTAGCGGTGCATTGTCGCCTTGCAGCAGCCAAGATGGATTGACTTTGATACTGCGTTTCTGTGCGGTGTCAGCCGCCGTTGTTGCTGTTGTTCCCCCGGATGCAGGGGTGGTTGCGGCATTCGGCTGTTGAGATTGGCAACTGCTCAGAATTAGTAGCGCTGCGATCGGCACTAGGGATAGCGATCGTACTAACCACGTATTTTTCATGGATAAAAGCTTGCTATTTGGACAACCAACCAAAGAAAAAACCTATTTAGCGCGCCAAACACGATCGCTAATCTCTGCGGATCTTGCGTCCAAGTTAAGCAGCGCTCTGGCTTGCCGTATACCGTATACTCTAATTACTTGACGTACTGTATACAGAAACACATTTATTTGGTTTTTGTCAAAGAACAATCAAATAAATAAGTTGTTATTTTCGGCGGCACTGGCTGATGCTGCGATCGCTTACTTGCTTGTGCGAAAGTTTGTATTCTCTGATACAGCACAGTTCCCAATTATCAACAATAAATAGATAAATTTGAAATTGTTTTTGTATACAGGATAGAGGTGACGGGATAATGTTGAGATAATACTGTTTACCGCATCCACATCTGAGTTTCTATTAAAGAAAGGAGGTAGACTAATCGTGGTACAGCCTAAAATTATAACAGATACGATCGAAACGCAAGAACCGACTCTTTTGGAATTCGATCGGGTGGGCTTAGAGTATCGAGTTGACGGGCAAACCAGGCGAATTATTGACGAGATTTCTCTGTCGATCGCCCAGGGGGAATTTGTGTCGTTTGTGGGGCCGAGCGGCTGCGGTAAAACTTCTATTTTGAGGATGGTCTCCGGGCTATCTCCAGCCCCGATCGGCGAAATTCGGATTCGGGACAAAAAGATTACCAAACCGCTCAAAAATGTCGGAATTGCGTTTCAAAATCCCGTGCTGTTGCCTTGGCGAAATACCCTCGACAACGTACTGCTGCCGCTGGAAGTAGTGCAGCCTTACAAGCGGGAATCTAAAGATCCGAAGCGGCGCGAAAAGTTTGTGCGCCAAGCCCAAGAATTGTTAGCTACAGTCGGATTGCAAGACTTTCAGAAACAGTTTCCCTGGCAATTGTCGGGAGGAATGCGGCAGAGGGCTTCCCTGTGTCGGGGGTTAATTCACCAACCGGAAATACTGCTGCTGGACGAACCTTTTGGGGCGCTAGATGCTTTCACCCGCGAGGAAATGTGGGTGATGCTGCAAGATTTGTGGATGCGGGTGAAGTGCGTTTGCATCCTGATCACTCACGATTTGCGGGAGGCAGTTTTCTTATCGGATACAGTCTATGTAATGGGCCCGCGTCCGAGTTCGATCGTCTATAAAGTCAAGGTCAACCTGCAACGTCCCTGCACTCTAGATATGATGATGTCGGATGAATTCAACCGCATCGTTGCAGAACTGCGCCGCCACATTCACCGCAATTAAAAAACGAAAAAGCAATGGATAATTTAGAAAAATTTGCGCGCTCAAAAACAGCAAGCATTGTTCTGCCAATTGCTGCCACAATCTTGCTGTTCGTGGTGTGGGAAATTCTGGTATTCCTGTTCAAAATTCCCCCGTACAACTTGCCCGCACCCTCCGCCATCATCGCAGCAACCTTCACTCAAAGCAAGGCACTGATCGAAAACACGGGACAAACCCTGTTTACAACTCTAGCGGGTTTCATCCTCGCCATTGTGGCAGGCGTAGTGCTGGGGTTTCTGATCGGATATTCCCGAATTGCATATATAGTTCTTTACCCGCTATTAGTTGGGTTCAATACTGTACCGAAAGTAGCGTTAGTGCCGCTGTTTGCGCTGTGGTTTGGCATAGGTACGGTGCCGGCAATTCTGACTGCTTTTTTGCTGGCATTTTTCCCGATCGCCGTCAATGTAGCTTTAGGATTAGATACAGTGGAACCCGAGATGAAAGATGTAATGCGATCGCTTGGTGCATCCCAAATCGAAATTTTCCAAAAAGTCGGGTTCCCCCACACCTTACCGTACGTTTTTGCATCCCTAAAAGTAGCAATTTCCCTCGCCTTTGTCGGCGCTGTAATTTCGGAAACAGTAGCATCCAACAAAGGCCTCGGTTACTTAATTGTCACCGCGAGTTCTAACTTTGACGTGCCTTTAGGTTTTGCAGGATTGATGGTTTTGGCTGTGATGGGAACCGTACTTTACGGCTTGTTTGCGGCGGCGGAGAAATACCTGATTTACTGGGCGCGGTGATTGGATGGGCTAAGCCACATCCAGTGCCGGAAAATGCCGTGCAGGTGGCCTACAGGTTCTTCGTGCTGAGCCTGTTTAATTTCTTCTACAGGTACTGGCGCGGGGGATTTTTTTGTGAGTTGGCGATTGAAGAATGTCATATATTTGCCTCCAAGAGAGTGGTTTCTGGGAGACACATGGAAACCTGTCACCATACCAGCTTGATTTGGTATGTCCGAATCTTTTTCTGTGCCTTATGATACTATTATAGAACTTTTTGGGCGAGAAGTATCACCCGATCGGGTGATATTGACTTAGGCATGGGGGCAAAAATTGAATTTTCTTGTGGGGTGGGCATCCTGCCCGCCCGCAACAGGCAAGATGCTTGTTCCACAAAAATTGAATTTTCTTGTGGGGTGGGCATCCTGCCCGCCCGATTAATTTCGGATTGCCGACTCGATCCGAAAGCGGGCAATCTCGCAAATTTCAGCTAAAGCCTGCTGCATTTCAGTTTCAAAGGAATTATCGAGGCGGCTTTTAAATGCTTCGATAATGCTGGTTTTAGTGTGTTTTTTCACCGCAGCAATGAAGGGGAAATCAAACTTTTCGCGGTACGATCGATTCAGGAATTGAAAGCGATCGAACTCCTCAACAGATAGCCGATCTAAACCTACACCTGTCTGTTCGCTAACTGATGCTTCCGCCATTTTTGCTTTGCTTCCTAAGTCGGGATGCGCTTGAATCAAAGCTAATTTTTCGGCATCAGTCATGGCGCTGACAACTGTTACCATTTTGGCGTGCAAATCGGCTGTGGAGGCAAAAGGGCGATCGTCCCAAGTGCGGCGGGCGATGGCGGGTGTGTGTTCAAAAATCTCGCCCAGGGCTTGTGTAAATTCTTCCTGGCTGATTTGGTTGAGTTGAACTAAAGAGTATGGCATTTTGAATTGGGTTGATTAATTTTAATTAGGTTTGTTTTATTCTTTTGGTATCGGAGGAATTATTTTTATTGAACCGCGAAGACGCAAAGGGTACGAAGGAAGAGGAAGAAGGGGGAATAAGTAAATAATCTTCTACTAATGTAACGGCGCGATCTAAGGCAATAATATCGATCGTTTTGGCATCGGCTTCCGTATCGTTGCGGAGGCAAAATTGCACCATTTGAGAAGTCGAATCGTTAATCGGAGTCATCGTATTGACTATAAACTGACCAAGAATTTCTTGATGGTACCCGCCACGTGATTTATCCGTGGAATCAATCCAAAATCTAAAATCTAAAATCCTCAAGCCCCCGAATTTATCCGTGGGGTCAATCCAAAATCCAAAATCTAAAATCTAAAATCGAATCACCCTTCGACTACGCGAGCAGGCACCGCAACTGATAACTAAATTTTATTCAGCTACCTCTATAAGTGCTGTACGACCAAGGGGAAACTAGCAAAGGTACGTGATAGTGTGCAGTGGAATCGGCGATGCCGAACTGAATCGGAACGCTATTTAAAAACGGCGGTTCTGGCAAAGTTTCGGCGCACTGTGCGAAGTATTCGCCAACGGAAAAGACTAATTCGTAAACTCCCGGTTTGAGTTCGCTTTCTGATAGTAACGGAACTGCGGTGCGACCGTCAGCATTAGTTGTTACTGTTTTCAGCAGGGTTTTTTCGCCGGAGTTTGGGTCAATAGATTGCAGGGCGATCGACATATTTGCTGCCGCACAGCCGCGGGCTGTATCGAGAACGTGAGTAGTAAGTTTGCCTGACATTTTTGCAAGGTTAAATGTTAGTGTTCGATCTATTTTGCGCGCTGCAATTTAAATGAAGCCGGTATCCGTAGGGACACAGCAGTGCTGTGTCCTGGCAATTATCTGTTTCTATTAGTGTAACGGGCCGGCCGCGATGACTTTGGCGATCGCATCGGTGACATCAGTTGGCCGTTCATCAGCCAATTGTTCGTACCACTGTTCTGTTACCTGCGGATCTTTACCGTGTATTTGTTCTGCGCGCTGTCGGGCTTTTTCTACAACTGCATTGGCCCGCTGTTTGCGCTCTGTTTCGTAACGTTTTAGCGCGTATTCTACGCCCAAATTCGTACTCAAAAGGTAGTTGCTCAGTACCAGCCCATCTTCCATCGCCTGACAGCCGCCTTGTCCGAGATCCGGGCAGGTGGCGTGGGCGGAATCTCCCAGCAAAGCAACTTTACCGCGAACGAAGCGGTCGATCGGCCCTACGTCGTGAATTTCCGGCCGCGCCACTGCACCCGGATCGAACCTGTCTATCAGCAATTGCACGGGCTCGGCCCAGCCTTGAAAGTGTTCTTTAAGTTCGGCTTTGTATTTGTCGGGATTGGCGGGAGTGCCTTTGGGTAAGGGAACATCTAAGAAAAAATAAAATCGATCGCCCGCTACCGGCATCATTGACGCCCGTTTGTGATCGCCGACATAAATCGCCCAAGTGTTTTTCGGCGCCAGTTCTTCCGCAGCGGGAACTAACCCGTTCCAGTTGATATAGCCGCCGTATTTCGGCTCTACTTCGCGACCCAATATATATGTACGCAAAATCGATCGCACGCCGTCAGCAGCCACTAACAAATCGCCCCGCGCTTTGTCTCCGTTTTCAAAGATTGCTGTTACTCCGGTTTCGTCTTCTTCTACAGAAACACACTTGCGATCGAGCTTGACTTCTCCCTTAAATCCTGCTAGCAACATATTTTGCAAATCTCGGCGGGCAACCGGATAGGGGCGCTGACCGACTTGTTGAATTAGCGGCATTAAATCGATGTCATTCAGGAGTTCGCCGGTTTTGGTGCGGTATTCCATTCGCTCCATTTGCCCGCCAATTTTTGCCATCTTTTCGCCTAAACCGAGTCTGTTGAGAACTTTGACCCCGTTCGACCACAGGGAGATTCCTGCTCCTGCGGGGCGCAGTTCTTTAACGCGATCGTAAATTTCAACTTGATAGCCCGCTTGTTCGAGGGCTATGCCCGCAGTTAAGCCGCCAATTCCCGCACCGATGATGACAACTTTCAAGTCGTGCATTCTCTGTTTCTCCTGCTGAATGACATCTTATTTCCAGAATTGATAACAGTTAAATAACTATTGTTTCCGGTCTGCCCTAGTTGTGAAACTCACTATCTTTTATAATACCAAAATTGCGGTTTTTACTGTATCGTAAATTACTAATTTATGCGGTTTTAGACAATTGCGATCGGCTTTGGTGTGGCATATCCCCGTAGGGACAAGGCATTGCCGTGTCCCTACTGTGGGTATCTTACTCAGCTATAAATTTTGTTAACTCGCCGAGATTGTGCTGAATCGCATTTGTTCCGCGAATATGAGACAAGGGAGAACCTCCGTACAAAAAGCTATTCAAACTAACTTGATAATTTTGCTGAACTGCTAAATCTAGCCACAAATTGTTAATCGCATCTCCCGGCTTGTAGTCTGGAATGTTGTGCTGATAGTAAGGAAAACTGTCTATACAAGTATTGAAAAAGTTCTTGCGCCCGCAATGCTTTAAATACTGATATCGCGGTTTGAATTCTGTTTGATGTTCCAATACTGTATATATAGTATCTGCGAGAGATTCCGGGTCAAATTTGGCGTAAAGACCCGCACCTTCCGGGAAAACTGGCGAGTTTCCTCTGGCGTATTGGTTGAATTCTTCAAAACAAATTACTGGTACGTTGCAACTCATGGCTTCGGTAATTCCCCGGTTTTTTCCTTCGAGAAGGGAACCGAGGACGAATGCTTGTGATCGCGAATAATATGTGGGGATTTCGCTGTAGTAGTCAACTCTCGGCACTAAGTTAATGTAGTCGGAGGGATTTGTTAAAATTTCCTCGACTTGTCGCCATTCTTTTAATGCGTACTCGTCGAGAGTTTTCAGGTTGCTAGCATCAAATTCGTGGCCGCTGACTACTGTTAATTTTATCGGTTTTTGCGGATATTTTTGGCGGTAAACTTTTAAGGCTTTCGCAATAATTGGCAAATTTTTTTCTTCGGAAATTCGGGCGACGGCTAACAAGTCGATGTCTTTGGCGGGGACGTTGCGCGGGGAAATTAAGTATTCGTTAATGAAGTCGGTGTCTTGTAGGGGTATGATTGGTTTGTGGGCGCGATCGACATAAGTTTCGCGAAACCACTTATCTCGCTGCGGGTTTTTGTATAAACTCGAATAGGCATCAGCTATGGGGGCCCAGGAATAGGAGATTCCCGGGGAATAGGCGAAGGATAAAAATACTGAGGAAAGTTGGGGAAATAGTTTGTTGATGAGTTCGACTGCTTCGCTGAAATAAATTCCTTTGATGAAACGCCCTTCGTAAAACAGTGGGGGAAGCAAGACGTAGAAACTGACGGTATCGAAGCGGTGGGGTTGGTCTTCAAATATCTCCCAGGTAAAGGCGTCTAAGTCTGCATAAATTTCGGCGATTGGTTTGTTGATGTGGGGGTTGCGTAAATATGGTTTTTGTCGATCGTAGTTTCCGCGTACCATAGAAGTTTTTTGGTATTATTAGACATCTCCAAAATAGTAACATTTTGTGGTACAAGAAGATCGTAAAGCTTTTTTGAGACAGAAACATGAGCGACATCCTGAATCATATTGAA